>NZ_RAWD01000539.1:0-3475 GCF_003612065.1 Corallococcus sp. CA047B | reverse complement strand
CCGCCGCGGTGGCCACCGTGCGCTGCGGCGAGGCCACCACCACGGGCGGGGACGGGGTCTCCACCGCGGGCGAGGGCCGGTCCACGGTGTAGGTGAACCCTTCGATGCTGCACGTGCCTTCGATGCAGCCGACGGCCGGCGTGGGCGGCTCGCCGAAGTGGCTCTGCCAGTCCGGGCCCAGGTTCAGCGGCTCCGCGATGGGGCGCTGATCCTTGCCCTGCCCGATGAAGGCCTGCATCACGCCCTCCTCGGTGACGAACAGCTCCAGGCGCGCCTCACCCTGGGGGGACGGCTGGCCCAGCATGGTGCCGCTGCGCTCGCCCAGCGCCCACTCCAGGGCCAGGGGCGCGCCCGCGCCATGGTGCACCAGGGCCACGTAGCGGCCGTCCCGGCCCATCAGCATCAGCGCGGCCACCGCGTCCGGCGGCGGGCCCTCCAACAGGGCCTTCACGCGGCGCTTCATCGTGGGGGGCGGCGATTCGGCGCGCACGCGCGCGGTCAGCCGGGCGACGCCGCCCACCAGCCCCATCACGTCCGCGCGCACCCGTCCCACGCGCGCCACGTTCTCGTCCTTGCTCGCGAAGAAAAGCGGGAGGTTCAGGGGCGGGAAGACGACGGCCTTGTTCTCGAAGAGCACGGGCCTGCCGGCCATGGGAACCGCCAGTTGATCCGGCCCCTCGCCCACCGTCACGCGCTGCTTGCCCGGGAGCACGTCCTCGCGCCGGCCGGGGGCGCTGCGCTGCGGGTCCGCGTGCGCGTGCTCCGCCATGATGGCGGCGCCCGGCATCACCGGCTGCGCCCGGACCTGTCCGCCGCGGTAGTACGCCACGCCCAGCACGCCCACCGACGCCAGCACCAGCAGCGTCGCGGTCGTCTGCGCCACCACGCGCACCGCGCTCCTCACGGTCCGCTTCGCCCGCTCCATGCGCGTCAGCCGCATGGGAGGCATGGACAGCATGCCGCCGGGCACCAGCGGTTCCAGCTCCGCGATGAGCGCGCCCACCGTCTGGTAGCGGTCATCCGGATCCGGCTTGAGGCACCGCATCACGATGGCGTCCACGCGCGGGTCCAGCCCCGAGCGCTTGCGCGACGGAGGATCGAAGGTGCCCAGCGGCACCTCGCCGGTGAAGGTCTCGTAGAGGATGACGCCCAGGGAGAAGATGTCCGCGCGCGCGTCCGCGCTCTTCGCGTCCACGCGCTGCTCGGGCGCCATGTACGAGATGGTCCCCATGGACACGTGCGTGGACGTGAGCGCGTAGCGCGACGCCACCGTGGAGTCGTCCAGGAAGGACGCGAGCCCGAAGTCGGACACCTTCGCGATGCCGCCGGCCTGCTGATCCAGCAGGATGTTCTCCGGCTTCAGGTCGCGGTGGATGACGCCCCGGCCGTGCGCGTATTCGATGGCGCGGCAGATCTCCAGCATCCGGCGCAGCAGCACCGGCGTGTCCATCTGCGGGCTGCGCATGAGCTCGCGCAGGGACGGCCCGTCCACGAACTCCATCACCAGGTAGTAGGTGTTCTCCGTCTTCCCCTTGTCGACGATGGCGACGACGTGGGGGTGGCTCAGCGTCGCCAGCGCGGCGGCTTCCTTCTGGAAGCGCGCGATGAACGACGGGTCCTTGGCCAGCTCCGTGTTGAGCAGCTTTACCGCGACCGTGCGGCCAAGCGAGAGCTGGGTGGCCTTGTGGACCTCCCCCATGCCACCGGCACCAACGAGCTTCTCCAGGCGGTAGCCGCTGATGAGGTCAGGGGTCCGGGCACGGCTGATGGCGGTGGGCTCAATCGAGGACATGGGCGGGTCGCAGGGCGGCGAGGGTAGCAGAAACGGGGCGCCGCGTTACCGCTCCTCGCCTGCTCCCGGCTCCCTCCCCGTCCGCATGGCGGGCGGGCAGCCGTGACCCGGGTGCGCTCAGGTATCCCCGGAGGCGGGGCGCAGCACGCTGGTGAGGTTGGTGCGCACCTGGGACAGCGAGGAGCGCATGTTCGCGTGCCGCACCGACGCGCCAATGGCCCGCGCCAGCGACTTGAGCAGCGACACCTCTTCGGGGCGCCACACGCGCGCCTGGTGGCAGTCCTCGAAGGCCACGAACCCCCACCACTGCTTGGCCGGGATGATGGGGCACAGGAGCACGGACTGGACGCCCTGGCGCTCCAGGACCTCGCGCATCAGGGGCGGCGCCTCGCGGGACGCGCAGGACACCACCATCCCCGCCTCCAGCATGTCCATCCAGGAGAGCGCGTAGTCGCGCATCGCGAACGCGCGCAGCACCGGGTGCGCGTGCGGGGACACGACGCCGGGCTCCGCCCACGCGTGGCGCAGGTCCGTGAGGAACCGGCCCGCCAGATTGGTGGTGCGGTTCTCGAAGATGCAGGCGCGATCCACCTTCAGGGTGCGGGCCACCATGCCCAGCGCTTCCGCGCCCGTGGCCGCGCACAGGCCCTTGTCCAGCAGCAACCGGGAGGCTTCGGACACCTTCGTGAACGCTTCCACCATGACCGTCTCGCTTGAAGGGGGGGAGGGGGACGCCCCTTCTTGTCGTGGATGCACCGGCATCCACCTAAAGCCCATTAAGCAGGATTCTTCTGTCGCTGTCAAATGGTGGTTTTGCTGAAACCCTAAGAAGAAGAATGTTTTGGAGCGTCCGGTGCCGGAAACGACGACAGGGGCACCCTCGTGAAGAGGGAGCCCCCGTCGGGCACGGCG
Source organism: Corallococcus sp. CA047B (assembly GCF_003612065.1). Classification (NCBI taxonomy): domain Bacteria; kingdom Pseudomonadati; phylum Myxococcota; class Myxococcia; order Myxococcales; family Myxococcaceae; genus Corallococcus; species Corallococcus sp. CA047B. The sequence continues at coordinate 771 of NZ_RAWD01000539.1, read as the reverse complement.
TCCTTGGCTCGGGGACTACTTGGTGCCGGGCGCCTTGACGGACTCGGTGGTGGTCTCGGTCTTCGTCTCGGTGGTCTTGTCGAGGGTCTTCGAGCCGGTGGTGCCCTGCTTGAGGGTCTGCGTGCGGCCGGAGGGCTTGGTCTCGCTCTTCGCCTCGGTCTTGGTCTCCGTCTTGGTCTCCGTGGAGGGGTCGGCCTTCACGTCGCTGGACGCGGGGGCCGTCTCCGTCTTGGCGGCGGGCGCCTTGGCGGGAGTGGTGGCGAAGGCGGCGGTGGCGGCGAACAGGGCGGCGGCGGCGATGAAGGTCTTCATGATGGGTCTCGAAGGTCTGATGACGCTCTGCCAGCGCGTGATTGCGTGGTCATCGTCATCGCGGGTGTAGAGGGGACAGCGGGTTTCTTTATTCAGTCGGAACACGCGCGCTGGAAGACGGTGGAGGCTTCCCGCGCACGGCATCGCACGAACGACAACAGGGGCACCTTCGTGAAGAAGGCGCCCCTGTCGGGCACGGCGTCATGTCCGTCCCTTGGAGGCGGGCAGACGGTGCTGCGGCGGGATTACTCCGCGGCCTTCTCGGTCTTCTCGGTGGTCTTGGTGGTGGTCTTCTTGGAGGACTTCTTGCCCGCGGGCTTGGCCTCGGTCTTGGTCTCCGTCTTGGCCTCGGTCTTCACTTCACCGGTCGCGGGAGCAGGCGCGGCAGCTTCGGTCTTCGCCTCGGCGGCGGGAGCCGGCTGCGCGGCGGGGGCGGCGGCGGGCGCGGGGGAGTTGGCG
>NZ_RAWD01000538.1:0-3504 GCF_003612065.1 Corallococcus sp. CA047B | reverse complement strand
CCCCTGCTGTCCCCCCGGGTGGTAGCCATCCAGCGCCGCGTGCAGCCCCACCTGGATGAAGGCCCCTTCCACCGGAGCGACCGCCACCGGCACGGGCTCCGGAGGTGGAGGCGCAAGCGCCGGAGGTGCCGCCACGGGAGGCGGGGGGGCGACGACTTCACCCAGGGGTTCCCCCGCGTCCACCGCGCGCAGCGCCGAGCGCACCGCCAGCGCCAGCGCCTCCGCCCCCACGGACCACGTCAGCGTTTCAGGCGTGCCCTCCAGGTGCGCGGTCCGGACGAACAGGTGTCCCGTCCGGGGCGCCGCCACGGACACACGCACCTCCGCGCCCTCGCGCGCGAACCACAGCACCGCGCGAGCGTCCTGGCGCAAGGCCACCCGCTCCGCCTCGCGCCACGCCCCGTCCGGGCTCGTCTCCAGCGCCGGCCCCTCCTCCACGGTCAGCACCACCGGCAGGTCGCTGCTCTGTCCCCGCACCCGCTCCAGGAGTGCGCGGTCCTCGGGGGATGCCGAGCGCGCGACGGCCCGCCACGCGTTGGCCGCCCACGCGGGGCTCCCCAGGGCCAGCAACACGGCCAGCCCCACCACGCGCTGCCACACCCCGACCTCCAACTGGGACATGCCGTAAAACCTACCTTCCAGGGAATCCGTACGGAAGCACCTCATGGTGTGGATCGTCCTGCACCCCATGGCGGGGAGGCCGGGAGGGCGGAGGCCACCATTGCCTGGCGTCCTGGACCGGGAGGGTCTCCACCGTTCCCGGGGTGGGGGAGGGCAGCCCCCAGGGCGGTGGATGTCTGTGTTTCGAGGAAGGCAGAAACCATCACGCGCGAGGGGAGAGAGACTCCCGGGCGGATGTCTGTGTTTCATCCGGTGAAAAACATTGCCGCCAGCCAGGACGCTGCTGGCGGGGAGAAGGACACTGCGGATCTTCGTGAAGCCCTGGGGGCTGCGCCTTCGCGGAGGGTGCGGCACGCCCCGCCTGGAAGCAGGCGACGTTTCACCGGAGGCTTGCTCCGCGCCCGGCGAACGCCCTTAATCCCACGCCATGACACGGCTGCGGGATTTGCGCTCGGTCCTGAACCTCACCGTCCTCGTGGCGGGGCTCGGGTACTTCGTCGACCTCTTCGACATCACGTTGTTCGGCGTGGTGCGCGTCGCCTCGCTGAAGGACCTGGGCCTCACGGACCCGGCGGACATCCTCCAGAAGGGGCTCTTCATCTACAACGCGCAGATGGCGGGGATGATGGTGGGCGGCCTCTTCTGGGGAATGCTCGGGGACCGGAAGGGCCGGCTGTCGGTGATGTTCGGCTCCATCCTCCTGTACTCGGCGGCGAACCTGGCCAACGCGTTCGCGTGGGACGTGACGAGCTACGCCGTCTGCCGCTTCTTCGGAGGCCTGGGGCTCGCGGGCGAATTGGGCGCGGCCATCACCCTGGTCGCGGAGTCCCTGCCCAAGGAGAAGCGCGGCCTGGGCACCACCGTGGTCGCGACGCTGGGCATGTTGGGCATCGTCGTGGCGGCGCTCGTCGCCCAGCACCTGCACTGGAAGACGGCGTACGTGACGGGCGGCGTGCTGGGGCTGGCGCTCCTCTTCACCCGCTTCAAGGTGTCCGAGTCCGCCCTCTTCACCCACAAGGCCGGCCCCGCGAAGGCGAACCCGTTGCTGCTGCTGCAAGGGGGGCGCTTCCTCACGTACCTCTGCTGCATCGGCGTGGGCGTGCCCATCTACTTCACCACCGGCATCCTCTTCGTCTTCGCGCCGGAGCTGACGGCGGGCTTGAACGTCCAGGGCACGGTGACGGCGGGCAACGCCATCCTCTTCGGCAGCGTGGGCCTGACGCTGGGGGACCTGCTGTCCGGCCTGCTCAGCCAGTGGCTCCAGAGCCGCAAGCGCGCGGTGGGGCTGGGGCTGTGCGCGTGGTTCGTGCTGGTGCTGGTGTACGGCCTGATGCCCGGGCTCACCCCCACGCTCATCTACTTCCTGAGCTTCCTCATCGGCCTGTGCGTGGGCTACTGGGCGGTGCTGGTGACCATGGCCGCAGAGCAGTTCGGCACCAACATCCGCGCCACCGTGGCGACGACGGTGCCCAACTTCGTGCGCGGCTCCGCGGTGCTCGCGGCCAGCGCCTTCGGTGTGCTCAAGGGCCACCTCACCGTGGGCCACGCGGCGCTCGCCGTGGGCGCCATGTGCTTTGGCGTGGCGCTCCTCTCGCTGGCGCGGCTGACGGAGACGTTCCACCGCGACCTGGACTTCGTGGAGTCCCCCGACGCGGCCCGCGCGGGCGCGGACTCCCAGCCGGGACCCGTGGGCTAGCGACGCGGAGGGGGGAGCGTCCTGCCGGCGGCTGACGGTCGCGGGCAGGCGCTCAAGGACTTCAGGGGGGAGGCCAGACGGTGATGGGCGCGCCGCGCTGCCCCGCGGTTGGGAGTGGCTTCTTCGCCTCTTGCGCCGCCGCCGGTTGGCGCGTGAGCGGCACGGACGTCCCACCGCAGCTCCGTCTGCGCTCACCATTGAGGGTGTTGACGCCGCGCGCCCCGGCAGCCAGATCCTCTCTGTAGGGGAAGAGCAGCCTGTCTCGCGCGCTCGCATTCAATGAGTCATTGAGGGAGGGGTAGGAGGCATAGGCCCCCACGGTCCCCACCACGCACGCGACGAGTCCGGTCCCTATCGCCACCATGGCGGCGGTGCTGTTCGTGTTCACGAGCGCGGCGCCTGCCCCGATTCCAGCGACTCCCCCCGTCAGGCCCCCCAGGGCCCAATACATGACCCGGCGGTGCGCGTCCTTCACGCTCCTGGCGGTACTGGACCGCGAGGGTCCCGTAGGCCCTCCCGGTCGTTGCCTGCACACGGGCCGGAGCGAGGTCGTACCACTCCGCGCGCTCGCATTCCGTGCGGGGCTCGCCGTGGGGCAGGGCCACGGGCGGCCCGATACGTCCACGCCTTGGCCCCGCGCAACCCACCAGCAGGGTGCACAAGCAATACCCAATCATGCCAACGATGCGCTTCACATCCACGGGCCACCTCGTTTCGCGGCGGGAACGCCAACCGGGAAGGGGCTCCTTCTTCCTCGAAGAAAGCTTCACCCGGACCGGGAGCGCTCCCGGTCCGGGCATGGATGAAGACCGCGCGCGCGTCGTGCCCCCCCACCTTCGTGAGCCCGCGCGGATTCCCCCCCACTCGAATGAGCCGGCCCGGGAAAAAACGATGCAGGGAATCCTCTGGCGTCAGGTGGGCGGCGGCACGCGCAGTCGCCATGCCAACACTCGGCCATCCAGGCCCAGCACGAACACCAGCGGGCCGCGCACCACGGGCCGGGTGCGCAGCGACGTGTCCGCCCTCACCGTGAACGCGGGCGTCCAGCCCGGGGCCCTGAGCGCCACGAGCTGTCCCTCGTGTCCGGACGTGGGCACCAGCAGCAGGTCCTCCAGCCCCACCTGCACCCGCCCCAGCAGCGGAGATGGCAGCGCCACCCGCGCCACCTCCGCTGCTGGGGCGGGTGC
>NZ_RAWD01000537.1:0-3513 GCF_003612065.1 Corallococcus sp. CA047B | reverse complement strand
GCTGCACCTCCTGCGCGAGCTGCCCGACGGCTGCCCGGAGCAGCGTCGCGCGGAAGGGCGCCTCGCCCAGTTGGTGCGGCCGCACCTGGTGCGCGCGGCCACCGCCGTCGCCCGGGAGTGGAAGGTGCCCGCCGAGGACCTGGAGCAGGAGGGACTGCTGGCCACCTGCCGGGCCTGGCGGGACTTCACCCCGGGCCGTGTCCCGGGCCGCTGCCTCTACCCGGCCTACGTCCTCCAACTGGGCAAGCAGGCCATGGTGCGCGCGGCCACCGCGGAGCGCAGCGCCGTCCACGTCACCCGCCACGCGCGGCGGAAGCTGGCGCGCGCGAAGAAGGCGGCCCGGGACGAGGGCCTGCCGCTGGATGCCGCGCTGCGCGCGCAGGGCCTGGACGAGGCCTCCGTGCTGACGCTGGGCGACGGCAGCATCCGCACCACCTCCCTGGAGGGGCTGCTGGCCGGGGCCGCCGCGGAGGGCGACGGGCCCGGGGCGAACGCGGAGGCACGGCTGGGGTTGGTGGATACGACGGCCGCGCGCCTGGCGCACGTGGCCCAGCGCGAGGCGGCCCTGGGCGCGCTGTACCGGCTGCCCCGCCTGCAGCGCGTGGTGGTGCAGGCCCTGGCGGGCTTCGGCCGGGCCGGCGGACTGGAGTCCACGGAGCGGACGGTGGCCCAGGAGCTGCGCCTGCCGGTGGCCCAGGTGCACAAGCTGCACGCGCAGGGACTGAGGCAGCTGCGCGCGGCGCTCGACGCCCTGGGGCACGGGCCGGAGCTGTCCGCGCGCGAGGCCGGGGCGGTGCGCCGGCAGCGCGCGGCCGCGCCCCGGGACGTGCGGCCGCGCGCGGTGGGGCAGGGCGCCCAGCTCGGGCTGTCGCTTCCCACCGTGGAGTCCCGGCGCCCTTCGGCCTGGGGCGCGTAGCCGTGCCCGTCATCGTCGCGAAGAAGGCCGGCACGTGCACGGCTGCCGGGTGTGGCGGGCGCGTGCTGAAGGGCGAGTACGTGGAGTACTCCGCCGCCACCGGCACGCGGCACCTGGAGTGCGCGGGTGCGGATCAGGGCAAGCGCCCCAACCTCAAGGCAGGGAAGTGCCGGTGCGGCGCCCCGGTGGCGCCGCGCGAGGGCTCCCTCTCGCTGAAGGAGACGTTGCGCGCGGGCCGCTTCCGGAAGCAGTGGCTGGTGCTGTGCGTGCGGTGCGGATGACCGGCCGTCAGTTCAGATCCTCCAGCGCTATCTCCACCAGCTCGCGGTAGAGCGGTACCTCCTCTACCGCGAGCAGGTCCTCCATCACTTCCCGCGCGCCTGCGGTGTCACCTGCCTGCCGAAGGCGTCTGACTTCGGACCTAGCTTTCATCAGCCGCATGGAGCTGTTGCGGATCCGTGCTCGGATCTCGCGAAGGAGGCTCGTCGCGGTGGCCACATCCTGGAGAGCTGCCCGCGCATCGGACTCGGGCATGGCCACCTGCTGGGCCGTGCGCAGCAGTAGCCCGCGCACGCTCGGAGTGAGCTCAAGCGCTTCGCCCGCCTCGACGCGGGCGGCGAGCGCGCGAACCTCTTCCCAATCGATGTCTTCGGCCATGCTCAGCTTCCCTTCTTCTTCGGGCGGCACCTGTTGTCCGGCCACTCACCCTTCTGCCCTTCGCAGCTCCGGAAGCAGTCGTAGCAGGACCCCGTCCAGTGGTCCTCCTTGCACTCCACGTAGGTGTCGATGCAGTGGCGCTTCCACTCCGGCAAGTCTGGCTTGGCCAACTCCATGGCCACCATGGCGGCGAAGAGGATTTCCTCCGCCTCCAACTTCGTGGCGCCACAGCGCTCCGGCGACAGCGGGTGCGTCTTCACGCAGCAAGTCACCGTGGAGTCCTTGGGAGTGCAGGGCGTCTGGGCGTGCGCTGTTCCGCTACGGCCCGCTGCCGCCAGGGCGAGTCCGAAAACCACCCGCATGACCCATGAAGGAGTGTTCCAATTGCTCATGTATGGCGGTTTATCCGGCTTTGTCTGGGCGGCGCATCCCTCTTGAGAGGGAGGCCCGGGGCCGCACGTGCAGGCCGGCCCCAAGGGCGACTGCTACGCGATGAAGGCGGGGAACTCGTCGCCCGGCTTCGGCACCAGCTCCAGCACGTCCCCGGCCTTCGGGGTGAAGGCCTCGCCCGGGAAGCCGACGAAGACGGGCAGCTCCGCCGTGGGCTCCACGGAGGTCACCTCCGCAGTAGCGCCCGAACCCTGGATGCGCACGGTGGCGCCCTGGTGGACCTCATGGAGCCCGCGCTCCACCGCGAGGTACCAGCCGCCGCCCTCAGCATCCTCGCCCACCGCCGTCACCTTCACGGTGCGCAGCGGGGTGGCGACAGCAGGAGCGACGGGCGCGGCAGCCTCGCGCACCTGGTCCACCAGCGGCGGGCTGCTGGGCGGGGGCGTGGCCTGCCGGCGGCGAGCCGCGCGGAGGGCTTCCAGCTCCACGTTGGCGCGGGACGTCTCCAACGCCTCCTGGGTGCGGAGGACTTCCTGGAAGCGCACCTGCGAGCGCAGCGCCTGCACCTGGGCGACGAGCGCGTCCCGCTCCTTGCGCAGCAGCTCCACCAACGTCTCCGCCCGCTCCACACGGAGGCGGACGACGCCTTCCACGGCGCGCCAGGCCCGGCGCTCGCGCGGCTTCACGTCCTCCCACTCGGGAAGGAGGTTGCCGGCGCCGTCGTGCCTGTCCAAGGCCTCCAGGTAGGCGTCATGCAGCATCCGCACGGCGCGGCCGTCGCGCTCCAGGTGCTTCAGTCCAATCCCCACTTCGGTCGCTGCTTCCATGGTCGCGTCTCCTGCTGGTGGTGCTGCTGGGTGAGCCCGCGCGGCAGTCGTGCGGGAGTGAAGTTGGGGAAGCTCCAAGCGGCGCGGTGACTCAATGCGAGGCACTCGCGGCCGCGTGGATGAGGACGGAGCGGGCCGGGGAGCCGAGCCGCGCGAGCGTGGCCTCGATGAGCGGCAGGTAGTCGTCCTGGACGAACGCGGCGGCGAACCTGTCGGGCGCCTCCAGGACGAGCATGTCGCCGTCCAGCGTCGGGTTGAGGCGCGCGAGCTGCTCGGCCACGTGGTGCTTGCCGTCCACGTGGAGTGCGGCCAGTACCAGTCCCCAGGTGGTGCCTGCCTCGGTGGCGGGCAGCGTCGGCGCGGCCACGGGCGCGGCGGGCGCATCCTGGTCCGGCACGTGCCGCCGCCAGACGTCAGGCGCCACGAAGGCCTGGGCGGGGCACAGCGGCTTGCGCGACCGCGCCCAGTCGTCCGCCAGGAAGGCCTGCCATGCACCGCGGAGGCGCTCCTCGTTGCCTCCCACCACCGCGAGGGCCTCGCGGTACCACGCCGCCCACCCGGGTGGCGGGGGCTGGGGCAGCGCCCGCGGGAAGGCCTCCAGGCGCCGCTCCTGCGTCCAGGCGAAGAAGGCGATTTCCGGCGGCGGCGCGTCCTCTCCCGCGCGGGAGTCGCGAGGGGTTGGCGCGGGAGTTGCGAGGGAGGCTGGCTGGCGAGCCGAGGGGG
>NZ_RAWD01000536.1:0-3525 GCF_003612065.1 Corallococcus sp. CA047B | reverse complement strand
CCCCCGCCCCCGTCCCTGCGCCCGTGGAGGACGAGGACGACGTCCTGGACGTGCCCACGGACGTCGGCAAGCGGTCCGAGCCCGCGAAGGTCGCCAAGGCGCCCCCGAAGCTGGAGCTGTTCGTCCGCCTGTCACCGGACGGTCCCGCCACGAGGGTGGACGTGGAGCGCTTCACGCTCGGACGCGGCCCGACGTGCAGCCTGGTGGTGAAGTCCGGCAGGGTCTCCCGCGAGCACGCGGCCATCGTGCGCGTGGGCAACGACTTCTTCATCGAGGACCTGGGCTCCTCGAACGGGACCTGGATCAACCATCAGCGCATCAAGCGCCAGAAGATCGCGGACGGGGACACCTTCAACCTGGGGACCGAGGCCGTGTACTTCTCCATGGGTCCCCGCGAGGACTGACGCCGCCGCCGTTCATGCCTTCCGCGGCGGATTGCGGATGCCCAGGGCGGAGATGACTCCGCCCAGGATGAGCAGGACGGCGGTGGTGAGCATCACCCGGTGGAAGCCCGCGACGTCCAATCGCGGGCCCACGATGAGTCCCGTGTGCGCGATGGCGATGAGCCCCGCGACCCGGGAGACAGCGTTGTTGATGGCCGAGCCGATGCCGGCCTGCTCGCTGCGGATGGAGCCCAACACCGCCGCCGTCAGCGGCGCGACCGTCACCGTCAGCCCCAGCCCGAACACCAGGACACCCGGCAGCATCTGGGTCCAGAAGTTCAACGGCGTGCCGACGTTGAGCATCAGCAGGAACCCCACGCCCGCGAGGCACGGCCCCGCCGCCATGAACACGCGCGGCCCCAGGCGCCCGGAGAGTCCGCCAAACACGGACGACAGCAGCAACATGAGGAGCGTGGTCGGCATCAGCGCCAGGCCCGCCGTCGTCGCGCGAAAGCCCCCCACCTCCTGGAGGAAGAGCGTGATGACGAACATGCCCAGCGACAGCGCGCCATAGATGGCCGTGGTGGCGAGGTTGCCCACCCAGAAGTTCCGCTCCCGGAACAGGCCCAGCGGCATCATTGGATGCGCGGTGCGCCGCTCTTGCACGAGGAACGCGATGAACGCCGGCACTCCCACCCCCAGGGACACCAACACCGAGGGGTGCATCCAGCCCACCTTCTCCTGTTCGATGAGCGCATAGACGGGACCGCCCAATCCCACACACGCCAGGACGGCGCCCAGGACATCGATGCGCGCGCGCGCCGGCCGGGGCGGCTCCTCCAGCCGCGCGAGCAGCATCAGGGTCAGCGCGATGGGCAGCACGTTGATGGCGAAGATCCACCGCCAGCCCACGGTGTCCACCAGCAGCCCGCCCACCAGCGGGCCCGCGATGAACGCACCGCCCGTCCACCCCGTCCACGAGCCAATGGCCTTCGCCTGCTCGGGGCCGGAGAAGAAGGACAGGATGAGCGCGAGCGAGCCCGGCACCAGCAGCGCACCCGTGGCGCCCTGAAGTCCGCGCGCGATGATGAGCACGGTTCCGGTGGGCGCCAGCGCGCACAGCAACGACGTGGCGCCAAAACCCAGGAGCCCCAACCGCAGGATGCGCTTGCGGCCGAAGGCATCCGACAGCGAGCCCGCGACCAGCATCAGCGCGCCCAGGGTGATGAGGTACGCATCCACCACCCACTGCTGGAGCGTGAGCCCTCCGCCCAGGTCCCGGACCATCGCGGGCAGCGCGACGTTGATGATGGCCCCGTCCAGGAACGTGACGAGCGAAGCCAGGACGGCGATGGCCAGGACGAGCCGCTGTTGAGAGGCCAAGGGAACCGCTGACTTTCTCAAACCCAGCTGGTTCCGGAAGGGAGCCTTGCACTCCCTTCCGGCAAGGACTCACGGACCCGGAGGCCCGTGAGGAACATCAGATGTCACACTTCGGACCACCCTCGGTACAGAACGGGCTGGTGAGCTCCTTGTGTGCCTTCAACTCTGCGCCGGGATTCGACAGGAGACGGACGGTCTCACGCTTCAGGCTCAGCTTCTTCGGCTTCTGGGTGTCCTGCTTGTCCATGACATCGCCTTTCGTTGCAATGCTCGACGGCGTTACCTGGAAACAATCCGACAGCCTGCTGCCTTCAACACCCGACGGACCTCGTCAGGCGTTCTCAGTCAAACACCTGCTTCCTCTGCAAACAAGTGTTCCCCGCCTCAACCGCGAAACACCGAATTTCATTTCCCTGCCCCCTGCGAGGGAATGAAGCTCCAGCGGCTCTTTCCAGAAAGCAGGGACGAAGACATGCGAAGGACGCCCCCGTGGAAGCCCCTGCTGCAGGGCGTCGAGCACGCGGAAGCCCTGGCGGTGCTCGGGCCCCTGGTCGAAGCACTGGCGCACGCCCGACCCACGCCCCCCTTCGCGGCTTCGCTCGCACGCGGTGACGCGGGACGCGCCGTGTTGTTTGACGCGCTCGCGCAAGCCCACGATGACGCGCGGCATCGCGCCACCGCGGAGGCCTTGTTGGAGCGCGCCACGGACGCCCTTGCCTCGGAGACGCTGGACCCCGACCTCTACGATGGCTTTCCGGGCATCGCCTGGGCCGTCCAGCACGTTCAGCGTCCCTCCGAGTCTCCTGACGCGGATCCGCTGACGGACATCGACGACGCGCTCGGGGACTTCCTCCAGACGCGGCCGTGGCCGCACCGCTACGACCTGGTGAGTGGACTGGTCGGCATGGGTGTCTATGCCCTGGAGCGTCTTCCCCGGGCTGGCGCGCGGCACTGCCTGGAAGCGGTGGTCGCACGCCTTGGGGAGCTGGCGGAACGGACGCCTCTTGGACTGCGCTGGAAGACCGCGCCGGAGCATGTGGAGCCACGGCTCCGCGAGGCGCAACCCCAGGGCGGCTTCAACCTGGGCATGGCGCACGGCATCGCGGGCGTGCTCACCGTCCTGGGTGGCGCGGTGGCCTCCGGCGTCGCCGCTGCCTCCGCGCGCGAACTGCTGCACGGTGGATGGACGTGGTTCATGGCCCAGCGGGCGCAGGCCCCGGAGTCCGCGCGCTTCCCCACGCGCGTGGGGCTCCAGGACGAGCCCCTGACGTGGCCGCGCCGTCCGGCGTGGTGCTACGGAGATCCGGGCGTGGCGCTCGGGCTGCACACGCTGGCGCGCGCCGTGGGCCACGCGGAGTGGGAAGCCCAGGCGCTGGAGCTCTGCCGGGAGTCCGCGCAGCGGTGGACCGACGTCGCCTCCGTGCAGGATGGCGGCCTCTGCCATGGCGCCGCTGGACTCGCGCACCTCTACAACCGGCTCTTCCAGACGACGGGGGAGACCGTCTTCGAAACCGCGGCCCGCCGCTGGTTCGCGCAGCTCCTCACCGTGCACCGGCAGCCCGGCCTGGGCGTGGGCGGGTTCCGGACGCTGGAGCGCTTCGACGACGACACCGAGGGCTGGACCGACAACACGGGCCTGCTCGCGGGCGCCACCGGCATCGCGCTGGCGCTGCTCGCGGCGACCTCTCCGGCGGAGCCCACCTGGGACCGCATGCTGCTCATGTCCCTGCGACACCCCACCCCGGACGCGCAATGACGC
>NZ_RAWD01000535.1:0-3542 GCF_003612065.1 Corallococcus sp. CA047B | reverse complement strand
CCCGTCGTCCCCTCCACCGCCGGACGAGGGAGGGGGGCGACCCGGCTACCGGCAGGGGGCATCCGACGCGCGGTGGCGGGCCGTCAGCGCTCCACCGTCTTCGCGGAGGGGTCCGCATCCCTGGGCGTGGCCATCTCCGTCTTGAGGGTGCGCCGTGCGGCTGGCGGCAGTCGGGCGATCCACCGGTCCATCGCCTGACGCAATTCCGGGACGGAGGACTCCTCGTCGGGCAACGCGGCGACCTCCTGGCGGGCCTCGGCCGCGAGCCGCAGGGCCCGGGGATGCTCCTGTTTCGCTTCCCACAGTGCGCGCGCCAGCATGTACCTCGCGGCGGGGCGCTCCGCGGGCCGGGGACGCGCGCGCTCCCACCCCGTCACGGCCTTCTCCAACGGGGCCAGCGCCTCGCGCGGCCGTCCGAGCACCATGTACGTCCGCCCCAGGTCCACCAACGCCCCCGTCCAGCCCCCGTTCACGTCATCCGGCAGGGAGGTCTGGAGCGTGGCCGCGCGCAGGAAGTACGGCAGCGCCGCGTCCGGCTGGTTGCGGAAGCTCAGCGTCTGGCCCATGCCCCGGAGCACCAGCGCCAGCGTGGGATGATCCGCGCCCAGGCTGCGCTCCAGTTGCGTGAGCGCCGTGGCGAAGCGCTGCGTGGCCTCCTCCAGCCGCCCCATGTGCACCAGCAGCGTGCCGATGTTGTTGACGATGATGGCCACCGTGGAGCTGTCGCGTCCCTCGGCCTTCTCCGCGATGCCCAGCGCGCGCTCGTACAGGGGCAGCGCCTCCTCGCGCTTGCCCTGGTACTGCAGCGCCAGCGCCAGGCTGTTGAGCGCGTCCGCCACCTGCGGGTGGTCCTGTCCCAGCGAACGCTCCAACAGCGCCAGCGCGCCCCGCGCCAGCCGCTCCGACTGCACGAAGTCACCCTGCTGCCACCGGACACTGGCCTGCTCCAGACGGATGCGCGCCACGTCCGGATGCTCAGGGCCCAACGCGCCGCGCACGGTGCCGATCGCGCGCTCGTACAGGGACAGGGCCTCCTCCGCGCGCCCCTGCGAGCGGCGCACCGTGCCCAGCTCCACGCGCACGTCCGCGACCTCCAGCGCCTCCGGCCCGAAGCGCTTCTCCAGGAAGGACAGCGCGCGCGTGAGCTGCTCGTGGGCCTCCGGATAGCGCCCCTGCCGCGACAACAGCCGGCCCAGGTTCGCCGCGAGCGCACCGCTCAGCTCACCGCTGCCGCCCAGCCGCTCCACCGCGGCGCTGGCGCGCTCTCCGGCCTGCTGCCCCTGCGCGTACCGGTCCAACCGTTCGCCCGTCACGCGCACCGCCAGGGTCCACGCCCTCGCGGCGGCCTCGTCGTTGCGGCCGGCCTCCGCGGCCCACGCGGCCTGGAGCACCGTCTGCTCCGCGCCCCGGTAGTCCCCTGCCCCGTCCTTCAGCTCCGCGAGCAGCAACAGCGCGTCCGCGGCGCCGGACCAGTCCCCAGCGGTGCGAGCCGCCTGGGCCACCGGCTCCACCCGCGCCACACCCTGTGAATAGCGGCCGGCGGCACGCAGCGCCCTCGCGTCCACGAGCGCCTGCAGCAGCGCGACGGTGCGCTCGCGCGCGGCGGCGTCGTCCGGCGTGGAGTGTCCCCGGGACGTCAGCGCCTCCACATCCGAACAGCCCGCCAGGGGCGCCAGTCCCTCCACCGCGCGCGGCGCGCGCTCCACGAGGTCCGGATCCGCCTGGGTGAACAACTGCGTGAGCGCGGCCACGTCCGCCAGCCGCGCGTCCAGGCAGCGCATGCGCAGCGCCATCACCGCCTCGCTCTGCTCACCCCGCACGCGGGTGGCCTCGCACGCCGCCGTGCGCGTCGTCACCCAGGCGGCGGTGTACGCGTCCAGCCCTCGGCGCACGTGGCGCAGGGCATCGTGCGCGAAGCGGCGCTCGGTGCCGATGAAGGCCTCCTCCACCGCGTGCTGGCGCGGAGCATCCCAGACGCCATCCAGCGCGCGCGAGGCCCCCTCGCAGCCCGTGGTGCGTCGTCCATGGAAGGCGCCCGTGATGGCCACCGCCGACAGCACCAGCAACGCCCCGACGCCCACGCGCAACCGCCGCGTCCGGCGCGCGGTGGGGTTGGACTCCAGCTCCGCGATGAGCGCCTCCATCGACGCGTGCCGGTCCTCGGGCCTCACCGACAGGCCCTTGAGCAGCACCCGGCGCAGCCACTGCGGCACACCCGAATGCCGGGGCACGTTCTTCACCCGTCCCGCGTGCACCGCCTGGGACAGTTCCTCCACCGTCGAACCCGCGAAGGGGCGCTCGCCATAGAGGCCCTCGTAGAGCGCGGCGCAGAAGCCGAACTGGTCGCTGCGCGCGTCGGTGCGCTCCTCGGGAGGGAACTGCTCCGGGGCCATGTACGCGGGCGTCCCGCCCTCCATGGCGCGGGGACGTGTGAAGCCTCCGGGCGTCACCTGCGGGGCCACCACGCCGGACATGATGCGCGACAGGCCGAAGTCCGTGACGCGCACGCGCTGGTCCTGCCCGACGAGGATGTTCTCCGGCTTCACGTCCCCATGCACGACGCCCACCGCGTGCGCCGCGGCGAGCCCCCGGCCCGCGGCGACGAAGATGTCCACCACCTGCCGCCACGGGTGCGGACCGTCCTGCTCCCACTTGCGCAGCGTGTGCGCGTCCACCAGCTCCATGGCCAGGAAGACCTGCCGGCCGAAGGTGCCCACGTCGAAGACGGAGACGACGTGCGGATGGGACACGCGGGCCATGGCCTGCGCCTCGCGCAGCACCTGGTTGCGACCGGCCTCCGCGCCCAGACCCAGCGCCTCCACCTGCAGGAGCTTGAGCGCGACGCGACGGTCCAGCTCCGGGTCATACGCCGCGTACACGACGCTCATCCCGCCGACGCCGAGCATCTCCAGGATGAGGTAGCGCCCCACCGCCGTACCCCGCGCGAGCGGCGGCGTGGGCAGGCGCATGCGCGGCTTCTTTCCACGCCACGGCTCCACGGCCAGGGTCGCCAGCTGACTGTCGAGCACGTCCTCCTCCGGCGCGGGAAGCGGCGCGGCGGGAGGCTGCACCTTCAGCGCCTCGGACACCATGCGACGGCAGGAGGGGCACGTGTCCAGGTGCTCGTCCACGACGGCGGCCCGCTCGGGCGGCAACGTCCCGAGCAGGAGGTCCATGAACGTGGGTTCGTCGAGGCAGGCGAGGGGCATGGAGGGCACGGGGGTAGAGGCAGCACACCAGGAGTCACGGCCTCCGTCGAGTCACCCCCCGGACTGTTTCCCACGTTCATGGGTTGCCTGCTCGCCAGGGGGTACGTCGGTTCGCGAACGCACGGGATGGCGCGGGTTGAGCCCCCGGGACCTTTCTGAAAGCGTCCGGACATGCGGCGCCTTCGACGTCTCGGATGGGCCGGGCTGCTCTCCCTGGCGCTGCACGCCGTCGTGCTGCTGCTCCTGTGGAAGGCCAGCCCCGCGCCGGCGTTGCGAGCCTCCCGCGTGCGCGAGCGGGTCGTCGAGGTGGAAATCCTCCCCCCGCGCCCCGCC
>NZ_RAWD01000534.1:0-3558 GCF_003612065.1 Corallococcus sp. CA047B | reverse complement strand
CGCCCCCCGTCCGCTTCGCTTCGGATCCAGCCGAAGGGTCGGATGGCGCCCGCTTCACTCCGACCCCAGGCCAGACGTCGGCTTCTTTCGAGGGTGCCCGCTTCGCTTCAGGTCCGGCCTCCGGGGAGACGGCGAGGGCCTTCGATGGCTCCCTCTTCGCATCGGGAGAGGCCTCGGGTTCCTTCGATGGCGCCCGCTTCGCTTCGGGCGAGGCGTCCGGATCCTTTCCGGTCCCCAATGCCTTCGAGCCACGCGCCACGCCTGCCCCGGTCCCTCCCAGGCCCGTCGCTCCCGCAGCCCGTTTCGCGCTGAGCGTGGAGGCCCGGGAGGCCGTGCGGCAGGCCCTGGCGCGCGGTGACTGGCGCGAGGCCTCGAAGCGGGCGGGCGCTCAAGCGGCCGACCTGGATCAGGCCCTGGAGGCGGTCCGTACGCTGGCCAACCTGGATCCCCGCGCGGCGGTGTTCGCGTGCGGAGAGGCGGTGGTTCGTCACCCGCTGGTCGCCGGCCTGCGGTATCTGGAGGCGCTGCTGCTCCTGGGCCAGTCGCGGCTGCCCGACGCGGAGAAGTCCGCCCGGCAGGCGCTCTACCTGGAGCCGGGCCTCGCCGTGGGCCACCTGCTGCTGGGCCATGTGCTGCGCCGGCAGGACCAGGCCGCCGCCGCCGCTCGGGCATACCGGGAGGCGGAAGGGCTGTGTCGGAAGTTGCCGCCGGAGGCGCTGGTGCCGCTGGCGGAGGGTGAACGAGCGGGAGCCCTGGCGGATGTGGCGCGCGCGGAGTGGCGGCGCCTGGAGCTTGAAGGCGGAGGGGCGAGCTGATGCCGAAGCGCGAGGGAGTCATCGACTGGGAGAAGGCCCGGGCCCGCCTGGAGGAGCTGGAGCGCGCCACCGAGGCGCGCGAGGCCTACTCCGACGAAGCGGCGAGCGAACAGCTTGACGCGCGCGCACGCGCCCTGGCCCGCCCTCCCGAGATTCCGGTGGTGCCCGGCAGCCAGCGCGAGGTGGTGCGCTTTCGCGCCGCGGGCCAGTCCTACGCGCTGGAGTCGCGCTTCATCCTGGAGGTGATGCGCGCGCCGGAGCTCACCCCGCTGCCGGGCGCGCCGCCGCTGCTGCGCGGCCTGACGCTGCTGCGCGGCGAGGTGCTGCCCGTGGTGGAGCTGGCGCCGCTGTTCGGCCGGCCCGCCGCCCAGGCCCATGGGCCGGTGCTGGTGGTGGGCACCACGCGCCCGGAGCTGGGGCTGCGCACGGATGAAGTGACGGAGGTGGCGGTGCTGACGGGCACGGAGCTGTTGCCCGCGCCCCCCTCCCTGGATGAGGAAGCGGGCGCGCTGGTGTCCGGCGTCAGCCCCGACGGCACACTCGTCCTGGAGGGAGAGGCCCTCCTGGGTGACGGTCGTCTCGTGTTCGAGCTGTCCGAAGAAGGAGTCGCATGAGCATCGGGAATCGCATCGCGCTGGGATTCGGGCTGTCCCTGCTGGTCCTGCTGGTGATCGCTGGCGTCGCCTTCCAGGGCGCGCAGCAGCTCACCACCACGACGGAGGGACTGCTGAGGGCCCATGAGAACTTCCGCGTCCTGCGCGAGGTGCGCGCGCTGCTGGTGGACGCGGAGACGGGGCAGCGCGGCTTCATCATCACCGGCGAGGACCGCTACCTGGGGCCCTACAACGCCGCGCTCGGCAACCTCCAGGAGGACCTGACCAACCTGCGGACGGCCATGGCCGCGTATCCCGAGCAGCGCGCGCGGCTGAACCGGCTGGAGCCCATCATCAGTGCCCGGCTGGAGCGGCTGCAGGAGGGCATCCGCCTGCGTCGCGAGAAGGGCATGGAGGCTGCGGCGACCATCGTCCAGAACGGCCGGGGCCTGGAGCTGATGGACCAGGTGCGCAACCACATCGGCGAGATGCTCGACATCGAGCAGCAGCGCTGGGAGCGCGACGCCGAAGAAGCCCGGCAGGCCGCGCAGCGCAGCGTGTGGGTGCTGGGCATTGGCACCCTGCTGGGCCTGGCCATCGTCGGCCTGGGCAGCTTCGTCATCACCCGGGGCATCACCACCCCGCTGCGCAAGCTCACCGTCGGCGCTGAGCAGCTGGGCCGCGGAGAGCTGTCCCACCGCATCGACGTGAAGGGCCGCGACGAGATGGCGGAGCTGGCGAACGCCTTCAACGCCATGGCCGAGCGCCGCCAGGTGGCCGAGGTGCAGCTGGCGAAGCAGGCCGAGCAGCGCGAGCACACGCTCAAGACGGTGGCGGAGTTCGTCAACCAGCTCGCGGGCGCGTCCTCCGAAATCCTCGCCAGCACCACCGAGCAGGTGGCTGGCGCCCAGGAGCAGGGCAGCGCCGTCACGGAGACGGTGAGCACCATCGAGGAGATCACCAAGACGTCGGAGGAGGCCGCCGGCCGCGCCCGCGCGGTGAGCGAGTCCGCCCGTCACTCGGAGGAGGTCGGCCGCTCCGGTCGCCGCGCCGTGGAAGAGGCCGTGTCCGCGATGGGCGCCGTGCGCGACCAGGTGGAGTCCATCGCCTCGCGCATCCTCGCCCTGGCCGAACAGGCCCAGGCCATTGGCGACATCATCACCACCGTCAACGACATCTCCGAACAGACGCACATGCTGGCGCTCAACGCCTCCATCGAGGCGAGCCGCGCGGGCGAGCACGGCCGCGGCTTCGCCGTCGTCGCCTCGGAGGTGAAGGCCCTGGCGGACCAGTCCAAGAAGGCCACCTCGCAGGTGCGGCAGATCCTGGGACAAATCCAGAAGGCCACGCACGGCGCGGTGATGACCACGGAGGAGGGCACCAAGAGCGTGTCGTCCGCTACGCGCGTCGTCACCGAGGCGGGCACCACCATCCAGCAGTTGGCGGACCTGCTCACGCAGGCGTCGCTCACCGCCGCGCAGATCGCCGCGTCCGCCAACCAGCAGGCCACCGGCATCGGGCAGATCCGCCAGGCGATGCACGACGTGAACCAGGCCACGCAGCAGGGCCTCATCTCGTCGCGTCAGACGGAGCGGGCGATGCAGGACATCAACGCCATGGGCCAGAAGCTCAAGGGGCTGCTCGGGGAGTTCGGGCGCTAACGCATGGATCGCGACCGGCTGGCGCAGGCACTGCTGGATTCGTTCCTGGAGGAGCTGGAGGGGCACGTCGTGTCCCTCAACCGGGACCTGCTCGCGCTGGAGCAGGCCCCGGCGCGCGCGCGGGAGCTCATCCCCGGCCTGCTGCGCACGCTGCACAGCGTGAAGGGCGCGTCGCGCGCGGCCAGCGCCAGTCTGGTGGAGACCGCCTGCCACCGGCTGGAAGAGGTGCTGGAGCCGCTCATCCACGGGCGCGCCCCGTCACCGGACCTGTTCGAGTTGTGCTTCGCCACGGTGGACGCGCTGGACGACGCGGGCCGCCGGCTGGCGTCGCGCCAGGACCTGTCCGGCTCGCCGCTGGAGTCCCTGCTGCCGCAGTTGGAGCAGGCGGCCCAGGGCGCGCCGCCTCCGCCCCCCGCGGCACCGGAGCCCCCGCCCGAAATCGCGCGGGCCACCGCGAAGCTTCCGCCAAAGGCCCCCGAACCCCACGCC
>NZ_RAWD01000533.1:0-3615 GCF_003612065.1 Corallococcus sp. CA047B | reverse complement strand
CGATGCTCACGCTGTCGGACAGGTGGTTGACGACCCAGACCTCGTCGTTGGTGCGAGCGGCGACGGCGACCGGCTCCAGGCCCACCGGCACCGAGCCCGTGTGCGTCAGGCCGCTGGTGCCCACCTGGAAGATCTCCAGCCGGTTGTCGGGCGTGTTGACGGCGAAGAGCCACTGGCCGTTGGGAGACAGGGACAGGGGGCGGACCTGACCGCTCTCGAAGACGGTGAAGTGCTGCGCGGACGCGGTGAAGCTCAACAGCAGCAGCGCGGCGGACAGGGCTTTCGCCACGCCACGGCGCACAGCCGGGTGTCTGGGATTCATGATGTCTCTCTGGGAAGGGGGGGTGCCCCCCGCTTCGACATGGGTTGGGGCGTCTCGAACTGGGGAGCGGGTGGGCCTGGACCCGGTGGCAGTCGTTGCACGGCGCAATGACTTCCTCTCTACGCAACCAGGATGGATGGCTGGTTGCGTAGGGAGGCGGGTCACCAGTGGGACGGCAAGAAGAACCTCCGCCACTTGCGCCGGGGCCATGCATCCAGGAGCCCCCGCAGCACCTCATCCTGGACTCCCGTCACCCGGCCGACCAGCACCTCCTGGGTGCTGCGCTCGATGCGGATCTCCCCCCACTCGGGCGTCCCTTCGACGTAGCGCGCGTCCTTCGCGGCCCAGGACGTCCCGCCCGTGGCCTTCACCACGCGCGCCACGCACGCGTCGAACTCCGCCTCCGGCAACCAGCGCAGCGCCTCCACCAGCCGGTTCGCGTCAAAGCCTCGCAGCGACGTGGGCCTGCCGGTGAGGGCGCCCAGGGCTTCGGGGCCCGTGCCCTGGGGAATGAAGGACAGGCCCTGGGGGCGCAGCACGCAATGGCCGGGATGTCCTCCGAGCGTCGCGGGAAGGACGGCCACCTGCCCCCACAGGCGCAGGCCGGCGAGGGCCGCGTCACGCAGGCGCGGCAGGCGGTGCAGCTCCACGAGCGCGACCACCTCCGCGTCGTTCAACAGGCCGCGAGCGTGCAGCCGCCGGGTCCCCGTCACGCGAACGTCGAGCGTGTCTGGATCCACGCGGACGCCATCGTCGGCGATGGTGGCCCACCGCACCTCCTGGGGCTCACCGAGGACGGGAAGCCAGAGCAGCCGCTCGTTCGTGAGCCGCACCCGTCCCAGGCCCAGCACGGGCCACAACATGGGACGCAAGAGGGGCCAGAGCACCCAACGCCCGAGCGGTCCTCGCAGCACGCGAAGGATGAAGCTCGCCACGCCCACCCCGAAGCCCAGCGCGATGAGTCCCAGCCCCACCCACCGGAGGCCGGGCAACCGGGTGAGCGCGATGAGGAAGCCCAGCGCGCCCACCGCGTAGGGTGTCCAGACGGGAAGCCGTGGGAGTCCCCGGGGGAACGCAGACTCGAACCGCCGCCAGCGCGGACGCCACCAGGCGGCGGACTCGAAGGCGAGCACCTCCCCGGCGACCAGCGTCCGGCTCACCGGCTGGCGCACGAGCGCGTTGAGTCGCGTCAGCGCCTTTTCGAGCGGAAGGTCCGGAGGCACCTCGACCCAGGACTCCAGCCTGCGCCGCGCGAGCCCCGCGAGCCGCTCACGCCGCGCCGACAGCTCCCGGGCGGCCCGCAGGACCGGGACGTCCCCGGACCAGGCCTCCGACGCCGCGCGACGGTGGACGCGCTCCAGCGCCTCTTCCAGGGCCTCCGCGTGGGCCACGAGCGCGGGCACCAGCTCCGGCCGCTTCAGCAGCCCTCGCCGCCAACGCCGTCCGGACAGCAGCTTCTCCAGCTCCGCATGGGGACGCAGGGCCACGGCGATGCGTTCCGCGCGCCCTTCCAACTGGCGCTCGGTGTCGGACGCCGTGAGGTCCGCGGCATCGGTGCCAGGTCGGGGGCGATGGGATTTCAGGCCGCGAAGCATGGTCTCGCGCGGGCGCTACTTCTGGCGCTGGCGGAAGGGACCCCGGAGCCGTGGAAACCGGGCCCCCGAGGACCAGTCCCGAAGGACCGCTTCGACGGCCGCCGCCTGGGCCCACGCCCACTGGCCCTTCAACACGCTCCCGCCAGACTCGATGCGGACCTCCTTCG
Source organism: Corallococcus sp. CA047B (assembly GCF_003612065.1). Taxonomy (NCBI): domain Bacteria; kingdom Pseudomonadati; phylum Myxococcota; class Myxococcia; order Myxococcales; family Myxococcaceae; genus Corallococcus; species Corallococcus sp. CA047B. The sequence continues at coordinate 1,531 of NZ_RAWD01000533.1, read as the reverse complement.
ACGCGGACGTCCCCGGAACATGTCTTGCGGACCGCGCGTCCCAGAACGTGCCGCCGGTCGCCTTCACCACGCTCGCCACGCACGCGTCGAACTCCGCCCGGGGCAACCAGCGCAGCGCTTCCAACACCCCATCCGCGTGGAACGCCTCCAGCGAGGTGGACTTGCCGGTGATGGCTTGAAGGGCCTTCGGCCCCTGCTGTTCGGGGATGAAGGACACGCCCCCGGGGTGCAGCACGCAGTGCCCCTTCCGCGCTTCCTGCCCCCGCTCCTCGAGCGTCGCGGAGAGGATGGCCACCCGCTCCAGGCGCACCCCGCGCCGCGCCGCGCCGCGCAGGGGCGGCTGACGGTGCAACTCCAGGAGCGCGGCCACCTCCATCGCATCCAACACCGCCCGCGCATGCATTTGCCGGTCGCCCTTCACGCGCAGGTCCAGCGAGAAGTCATCCACGGTGATGCCACCATCGGGAATCGTGCCCAGGCGCACCGCCTGGGGCGCGCCGAAGGCCGGCTTCCAGAGCAGCCGCTCGCTGGTGATCCGCACCTGACCGGAGCCCAGCAGGGGCCACACCAGCGAGCGCAGGAGCGGCCACAGCACGGACCCCAGGATGGCCGCCATCAGCCCGAAGGTGACGCTCATGAAGAGCGCGGGAGCCACGTCCTCGAGTGAGAGGGGATGAGCGCCCATCAGCAGCGCGCCCAACACGCCCACCCCCACCAGCACGAAATAGGGAACCACGGAGTGGCGCCGCGTCGGATGGGGGATGAGTCCCCGCACCAGACGGCGGCCCGGATGCCAGCGGGCGTCGGTCTCGAAGGCGAGCACCTCGCCCGGGGTCAGCTCCCAGTTCGCGGACTGACGCACCCTTGCATCCAGCCGCGTCAGGACCTCTTCGAGCGGAAGGTTCGGAGGCGCTTCGGCCAGGGCCTCCAGCCTGCGCCGCGCGAGGGCGGTGAGCCGCTCACGCCGCTGCGACAGCTCGCGGGCCTCCCGCCACACGGGCGTGGACTCCTCCCAGGCCTCCGACGCCGCGCGACGGTGGACCCGCTCCAGCGCTTCCTTCAGCGCCTCCGCCTGGGCCACGAGCGCGGGCACCCGCTCCGGCTGCTTCAGCAAGGCCCGCCGCCAGCGACGACCGGACAGCAGCTCCTCCAGCTCCGCATGGGGGCGCACGGCCGCGGTGATGAGCCGCGCGCGCCCTTCAAGCTGGCGCTCGGCGTCGGACGCCGTGAGGACCGGGACGTCGGTGCTGGGTTGGAGGCGCTGGGACATCGCGCCGCGAAGCATAGCCTTGCGCGGCGGGAGTGTCTGGAGACGCGGCCTATTCGCCGGGCGTCTCCAATTCCAGACGTGCGCACTGACGCAGCACCTCCTGCGCGTCGGCGGACTCAGCGGGAGGCGGCGGAGGGGCTTCGAGCCAGGGCACGGGAGGCTGGGTGGGTGTTCCCTCGGACTCCTTGAGGAGCGCGAGCAGTTCCTTCGCGGGGTCCCTGCGAAGCGGAGGCACGGCCTGCAACGGACGCGGCGCGGGAG
>NZ_RAWD01000532.1:0-3646 GCF_003612065.1 Corallococcus sp. CA047B | reverse complement strand
GGGTAGGGGCTGGCCGCATGTGAGGCATGAGGGAGAGTGGCCGCTCTGGAGGGGACGGTTCCGCGACGGGGTGTGCCTTGAGGGGACCCCGGGTGCGTGCTACCCGGGAACTCCATGCGCCCCGCCTCGTCGACGCTGGATGGTGGATGCCTTCCGCGGGGTTGGCGGGGGGACGTCCGTTCGCTCCCGGGCCGGCTCTTCGGGGTCCTGGGCGTCCTGGTGCTGCTCGTGCCGGTGGAGGTGCTGGCCTGTCCCTCGTGCACGGCCCGGGCGCCCGAGTCTCCCGGTGGGGCGGGTGGGTTGCTGCTGGCGCTGATGCTGGTGCCCTTCGTCCTGGTGGGCGTGGGCATCTGGGCGGCCCGGCGGGTGATGCGTGAGGAGCGGGCGTCCGCCCCCGTGGAACAGGAGCACCCGTGAAGCCCGTGTCCGGCCTTCCGTTGCCCGTGTTGCTCGTGTCCGGTCCCGCGCAGGACGGAGCCTCCGCCGCGCCGCCGGATGCGCAGGCCCCCCTGGCGGTGGCTTCCGCGCGAGGGGCGTGGACCCTGTCGCCTCCGGAGAATGCGAGCGCCCACGGGGGCCGCATCGACGCGTTGCTGGCGTCGAGCCACCGCTTCGAGCTCGCGCTGGCGGCGGTGATGCTCGGGTGGCTGCTGGTGGCGGTGGTCCGCTTCCGGGGCGCCCGGACGGTGACCCCGAACGGGGGCACGCGCCGCTCGCGGGCGTGGGTGCTGGGGCTGGCGCTGGGCGTGTTCGGCGTGGTGGACGGGACGCTGTTCCTGGGCTCCGAGGGCTACCTGCGCGACGTGCTCTGGAACTTCCGCGTCCCTTCCGAGGACCCGCGCACGGTGCGCATCGAGATCAACGCGCACCAGTGGTCGTGGGAGGCGCGCTACGCCGGACAGGACGGCACGTTCGGCACGAAGGACGACGTGGTGACGTGGAACGACCTGCGCGTGCCGGCGGGGGTGCCCGTCTGGGTGCAGCTCGTGTCCACGGACGTGGTGCACGGCTTCTCGCTGCCGGCCTTCCGCGTGAAACTGGACGCGATTCCCGGCCGCGTGAACCAGACCTGGTTCCAGGCCGCGCGCGAAGGCGCCTGGGAAGCCGCCTGCTACCAGCACTGCGGCACCAGCCACTACCGCATGCGCGGGATGCTGACGGCGCTCTCTCCTGAGGCGTACGCAGCCTGGCTGCGCGAGGCGGGCCGGCAGGCGGTGCAGGCCTACGACGCGGACGACGCGGCGGCCCACTGGGGCTGGGCCTGGAGGACGCCATGAAGCCCGGCGCGTTCCTCAAGTCGCTGTGGACGACGGACCCCCAGCGCGTGGCCCGGCAGTACCTGTGGGGCGGGTTCCTGTTCCTGCTCGTGGGCGGCCTGCTGGCCATGCTCATCCGCTTCCAGTGGGCCTGGCCGGGACAGCCGGTGCCGGGGCTCGCGTGGGCGCTGCCCGAATCGAAGGGCGCGCTGACGCCCCCCGCGTACACGGCCGTGTTCACGATGCACGGCCTGCTGATGATCTTCTTCGCGGTGACGCCGCTGCTCTTCGGCGCGCTGGGACACTTCGTGCTGCCGCTGGCCATCGGCTCGCGGCAGATGGCATTCCCCCGGCTGTCGGCGTTCGGGTTCTGGGCCTACGCGGTGGGTGGCGCGCTGATGCTCGCGTCGTTCGGCGTGCGGCTGGGCGCGGCGAGCGCGGGGTGGACGTCCTATCCGCCCCTGTCCACGCCCGCGTTCACGCCGGGCCTGGGGCAGACGCTGGTGACGGTGGCGGTGCTGTGCGTGGGCGTGTCCGCGTTCCTGTACGGGCTCAACTTCGTCGTCACGGTGGTGCGCTGCCGCGCGCCGGGGATGACGTGGGGACGGCTGCCGCTGGTGGTGTGGGGGCTGTTCTACGGCGCGGTGCTCAACGTGCTGTTCGTGCCGGTGCTGGCGGCGGCCACGGGGCTCTTGCTGTTGGACCGGGTGGCGGGCACGCAGTTCTTCATCGCGGGCGCGGCGGCGGTGGGCGGGGGTGGCGACCCGGTGGTGTACCAGCACCTGTTCTGGCTGTTCGGCCACCCGGAGGTCTACATCCTCATCCTGCCCGCGTGGGGGATGGTGGGGGACTTCGTGGCCTACTTCAGCCGCAAGCCCGCGCACGGCTACCGGCTGACGGCGGGGGCCATGGGCGCGGTGACGGCGCTGAGCGGCGCGGTGTACGCGCACCACCTGTTCACCAGCGGCATGGCCCCGGTGCTGGGGCGCACGTTCATGGTGCTGACGCTGCTCATCTCCCTGCCCGCGGAGGTGATGTTCCTCAACTGGCTGATGACGCTGTGGAAGGGCAGCGTGCGGCTCACGTCCCCGATGCTCGCGGCGCTGGCGACGATGATCGTCTTCGGCCTGGGCGGCATCACCGGACTCGCGCTGGGCGCGGTGGCGACGGACGTGCCCCTGCACGGGACGATGTGGGTGGTGGGCCACTTCCACCTGACCATGGGCGCGGCCAGCTTCCTCGCGGTGTTCGCGGGGCTCTACTTCTGGTTCCCCCGGATGTACGGACGCTCGCTGCACGAGGGGCTCGCGAAGGCGCATGTCCTGTCGAGCGCGGTGCTGTTCATCGCCGTCTTCGGAGGCCAGCTGGTGGCGGGGTACGCGGGGCAGCTGCGGCGGCTCTATGACCCGTACCAGTACACGTTCCTGGCGCACCTGCTCACGCTGAACCGGTGGACCAGCTGGGCCGCGTTCCTCCTGGGCACGGCGCAGTTGTTGTTCGTGGTGAACCTGGTGCGCACGCTCGGCTGGGGCCGCGCCGCGGAGCCCAACCCGTGGCGCGTGGGCACGCTGGAGTGGACGGACGCGGGGCCCTCTCCGGTGGTGCTGCGCGGGCCGCATGAGCTGTCGCAACCTGAAATACAACAGCAACTGGGTCGCGACTGGGTGGGGCAGGCGGAGGTGCTGCCCGTGGCCGTCCCGGTGAAGGCGGACACGGAGCCCGAAGCGCCTGGAGTGGAAGGCGCGGGTTAGGGGCGCGGTGGCGTTGGGGGGCGCCGCTCCCAAAGGTCCACGCCGCTGGCGTCGCCGGTGGGGAAGCGCCGGACGAAGCGCTGCTTGAACCAGGGGCGGCTCTCCGGGGTGAGCTGCCAGGTGCCTCGCAGGCCGAGGACGACGAAGCGGCAGGACTCCAGCATGGCGCGCAGGGCCTGCTGGGCTTCGGGGGCGGAGAAGGCCTCGTCGAGGTCGGTGAAGCGGTCGCCGGTGCTCATGGCGTCCTGGATCATCGTGGCGTAGACGTCCACGACGGGCGTGGCCCCCATGGGGAGCCGGCCGGCCGCGAGCGCCCAGGCGGGCTCGAACGAGAACAGGCACGCGTTGGCGGGCACGTCGGTCCGCAGGTAGCGGGCGAGCGCCATGACGTCCGGGGCCTGCGAGCGTGAACTCTGGAAGCCGTGCCACGCGCCCGGCAGCGACGCGGCGACCAGGGCGAATCCGGCCACGGCCCTGGACGCGACGCGACCCCAGCGCAGGCTGAAGGCATGGAGCACGGAGGCGCCCAGACCCGCGAGCACGGCTTCCGACGCGGCGAGGTGCGCGTTGTACTGGTCCCAGTAGGTGAGCGACGCCAGGAACATGGCGACGGTGAGAACGAAGGTGGTGGCGAAGAAG
>NZ_RAWD01000531.1:0-3662 GCF_003612065.1 Corallococcus sp. CA047B | reverse complement strand
AGAGACAGTCCCTCCGTCATCGCGATGGACCGCGACGGCGAGCTGCGAATCGGCCACGCCGCCCTCCTCGAAGCCGCCCGCGAACCCCGCCGCGCCACCCTCGGCCTCAAGCGCCTGCTGGGCCTGCGCGCGCGCTCCCCGCACCTGCGCTGGCTTGCGCCCCAGCTCCCCTTCCCCATCGCCACCGACCTTCGCGGCGACGCGGGCGTGGAGCTCGGGGGCCGCGTCGTGGGCCCCGCCCTCTTCACCACCCTGCTCCTGCGCGAACTGCACCAGGCCGCCACCACGTTCCTCGGCCGCAAGGTGACGCGCGCCGTCCTCTGCGCGCCCTCGCACTTCACCGAGCGCCAGCGCGCCGCCCTCCGCGACGCCGCCCTCGAAGCGGGCCTGGACGTGCGCCGCGTGCTCACCAACAGCGCCGCCGCCGCGCTCGCGTACGCGCACGGCCGGGGCATGGCCCGAAAGCGCGTCCTCGTCGTGGACCTGGGCGGCGGCGGCCTGGAGGTCTGCGTGGTGCAGGTGACCGGCGACGACCTGGAGGTCGTCACCACCGGCGGAGACCCCACCCTGGGCGGCATGGACTTCGACGCCCGCATCGCCGAAGCGCTCGTCGGCGAATCGTCCGAACAGGGCCAGCCCCGCCCCGAACACCCGCTCGACTGGCTGCCCCTGCGCGCCATCGCCGAAGCCACCAAGGAGACCCTCTCCACCCAGGACTCCGTGGACGTCGTGCTGCCCTCCGGCCGGGGCCCCACCCTGGACCGCGAGCGCGTGGAGGCCCTCACCGCCGACCTCGCCCAGCGCGTCGTCGCCGTCACCCGCGAGGTGCTCGAATCCAACGCCCTCTCCCCGCAGGGCCTGGACGCCGTGGTGCTCGTGGGCGGACAGGGCCGCTCACCCCTCGTGCGCCGCCGGCTGGAGGAGAGCCTGGGCGTGCCCGTGCGCGAGGACGTGGACGCCCGGAGCGCCGGGGTGCGCGGCGCCGCGATGCTCGGCCACGCGCTGCTCCTGGCGGAAGTCGGCAAGCCCGCCGCCAGCGTCTCGGAGGTCCTCACCTCCCCCATCGGCGTCGCCGAACACGCCGGCACCTTCCGCCGCGTGCTGGAGCGCAACACCCGCCTGCCCACCTCCAAGACGCTGGTGCTCCCCGTGGCCGCGCCCGGCCCGCTGGTGCTCGCGTTCTTCCAGGGCACCGCGCAGGCGGTCGCGGAGAACGAGTGGCTGGGCGCCCTCTGCCTCACCGTGGAGCGCCCCGGCGAGGTGGAGGTGCACCTGGAGCTGTCCACCGACGGCACCCTGGCCTTCAGCGCCACCCTGCCCGGCGGCAAGCGTCAACCCGTGACGCTCGCGACGGAGGACCTGGACGACGCCGCGCGCGAGGCCCTCGTCGCCCGCTCGCCCTTCCTCACCGAACCCGAGTCCCGCCCCGGGGGCCTGCTGTCCGGGCTGAAGAAGCTCTTCGGCCGCCGGTAGGGCCCTGGGTCCCCTGGCTCCTCCGCCAGGGCAGGTGTGGTGTCCATCCCGGAGGACCCAGCTTCCATTCCAGGTCTCACAGTTCACAGACCGGGAGGAGCCTGGACATGAGAAAGCTTTCGATGATGGCGGGAGTGGTGGCGGCGGGTGTGGGCATCGCGGCCCCGGCCTTCGCGGTGGACGCGACCCAGGTGGGGCGCAGGGTGGGCCTCAACGAACAGGAGGTCGAAGCCGGCCTGGACGTGCGCGTCGGCCTGGGCGGCTTCACCGGCGACCTGGGTGACGAAACGGGGATAGGCGCGCTGTTCGGCATCACCGCCGTCGCCCAGCCCTCGGACCTCGTCGGCGTGGAGGTCGGCTACGAAGGCCAGAGCGTCCCCATCGATGATGCCCGCGTGAGCGGCGGCAACCATATCTGGCGCAACAACGGGACCCTCCTGGCCAAGCTGGGCCCCATCGTCGATGAGAAGTGGCACCCGTTCGTCGGCCTCGGCCTGGGCCTGAGCTACCTGGACGCCTCCAGCGGCTCGGAGCCCGTCTTCAGCAACGACTGGCAGACGGAGTTCCCCATGGCCGCGGGCATCGACTACCGCCTGGGCAACTTCTTCGCCGGCGTGCGTGGCACCTACCGCCTCGTCGGCGGCGAGGAGCTGGTCACCGTCCCCGGCACCGACGACGACGCGAAGGGCAGCCTCTTCAACGGCAACATCACCCTGGGCGGCCGCTTCTAGCCCGCCGCCCAGGAGGTCCGCGTCCGCGAAGGGACGCGCTTCAAGGCCTCACAGCTCGAAGCGCGTCATCAACACTTCCGGACGCGGATCTTCCGCCCACGCATCCAGCACCGCCTGCGCGGGGGACTTCCCCGACGCGGCCACGGCCTCCAGCGGCGCCAGCAGCGGCGCGTCCAGCGGATCCAACCGCAGGAGCCCCCGCTTCGCGATGGCCACCATCTCCGCCGCCAGCCGGTGCAGCTCGTGCGCGCCCAGCTTCCCCGCCAGGCCCTCGCGGCGAGCGGTGTCGTGGAAGGACAGGTGCTCGGTGAAGTTCAGCCGGGGCAAGAGCAGCTGCGCCTCGTCCAGCGCCTGGGCGTCATAGAGGATGCCGCGCCAGAGGGCCCCCAGGGCCCCCGTCATCGCCGCGCTGGCACAGTCCGCGCCGCGCACCTCCAGCACCTTCTTCAGCCGCACCTCGGGGAAGAGCGTGGACAGGTGGTCCGTCCAGTCCCCCATGTCCGGCGGCTTGCCCTCGTAGCCCTCCTTCAGGAGCTGGCGGAAGGTGAGCTCCGGGTGGCGGTACTCGCCCTGGCGCCGCAGGAACAGGAGCGGCGCGTCCAGCGCCCAGTCCACATACGCCTGATAGGAGAAGGAGCCGTCGAACCAGGACGGCAGGTAGCCGCACCGCGTGGGGTCCACCTCTTCCCAGACGCGGCTGCGGAACGTCATGTAGCCGGACGGCTTGCCTTCCAGCAGCGGGCTGTTGGCGTACAGCGCCACCAGCAGCGGGGACAGGCGCGCCACCGTCACCGTCTTCTTCACGCAGTCCGCTTCGTCCGCCCAGTCCAGCGACACCTGCCCGGTGGACGTCATCAACATCATGTTCAGCGCCAGCCGGCCGCGCGTCGGCAGCGTGCGGCGCATCACCTGGTAGCGCGTCTTGGGCATCCAGGGCATCTCCCCCGTCGTGCCCACCGGCCGGTAACCCAACGCCACCAGCCGCAGGCCCAGCGCCTTCGCCGCGGCCTTCGTCTCCGTCAGGTGCGCCAGGTTCTCCGCGTGCGCCTCGCGCGCCGTGAAGAAGGGGCTGCCGGACAGCTCGAACTGCCCTCCCGGCTCCAGCGAGATGGCCGCCATGCCCTTCTGCAGCGCGATGACCGGCGACTGGGGCGTTTCGCGGAAGGGGTCGTAGCCCCCGGACGCCAGCTTCTCCAGCAGGGCCCCCACCCCGTTCGGCCCCTCGTAGGGCACGGGTTGGGCGGACCCCACCGGGTAGATGAACTTCTCGTGCTCCAGCCCGAGCCGGTGCTCGGTTCGGGGCTTCTGCGCCTTGCGAAGCTCTTCCACCAGGGGGGCGGAAGACGTGAGGGGCTCGGAGGCCACGCGCTTGAGGTCGAGGGACATGAGGGCGCCCTATATAACGGGGCTCGTTTCCCTTGCCCTCATTTGAACAACCCGCCCCCATGCGCCCTGCAT
>NZ_RAWD01000530.1:0-3731 GCF_003612065.1 Corallococcus sp. CA047B | reverse complement strand
CGGCGGAGATCGGGGTCTCCGGGGCCGGCTCGGACGCGGTCGCCGGAGGCGGGGCCTCCGACTGCGCGTGGACGACAGGGGCCAGCAGGAGCGACGTGCCGGACAGCAGGGCCTGGAGGACGGTGCGGTAGCGAGTGGTGACGGTCATGAAGGCGTCGGGCAAGTCGGGGGAAGCGGAGGCGCTTCCTGACCCGAAGTTGCGCTTCCGTTACCGGACGGGTTCGAGCCCGACAACACACCCCCCTGCGTTGTTGCCGCACCGTTACAGGAGCCCCGGCCGTGTCACACGACAGCCCGATGCGTGTCACGCAACCGTGACATTCGGGAGGAGGGACGCAACCCGGGGGCCCGCCACCGCGACAATCCGGGAGTCGGCCTTCGTCCGACGCCCGGCGGCCGTCCGCCGGACCCACTCCAGGTGTCCCCGTCACCTGGGAGAAGCCCATGACTTCGATTGGCAAGCCCGGTTCGCGTCCGTCGTCCCCCGTGAAGTCGGAGCCGGTGAAGACGCCCGCCGCCGCGCCGCGTCCCAACGCGGTGAAGGCCGCCGTCTCCCAGCGGATGCAGGACGGCTTCGACGCCGGGCCCCGCGCGCCGGCGGTCCGTCCCCAGGCGGCGAAGGAGAAGGAAGTCGGCGCGGGGCGCGCCGCGGGCGAGGCGGCCGGCGCGAAGAAGGACGGCGGCATCCTCAGCGACCTGGGCTCGGCCCTGGGGAAGGTGGCCAAGAACGTGGCGAAGGCCGTCGCGTCCGCCACGGCGCCGCAGGTGAGCACCAACGCCGCCGGCAACACGGTGGTGGACCTGGGCGCGGGCAACAACACCGCCACGGTGTCGCAGAACAAGGACGGCGGGCTGACCATCAAGTCCGGAACGGACACCGTGACGCTCACGGCCGAGCAGGCCAAGGGCGCCATCATCAATGGCGGTGCCGGCAATGACTCCATCACGGTGGACGCGAGCGTCACGCAGGGCCTCACCCTGGACGGCGGCGAGGGCGACGACAAGCTGGTGGGCGGCAAGGGCAACGACACGCTCACGGGCGGCGTGGGCAACGACACCGTCATTGGCGGCGAGGGCAAGGACACGCTGAGCGGCCTGGACGGCGACGACTACCTGGAGGGCGGCGCGGGCGATGACCGCATCCTCGGGGGCGCGGGCCGGGACGTGCTCTACGGCCTGGACGGCAACGACTACGTGTCCGGCGGCGCGGACCGCGACTACATCGACGCGGGCGCGGGCGACGACAAGGCCTACGGCGGCGCGGGCGACGACCAGGTGATTGGCGGGCGCGGCAACGACACGCTGAGCGGCGGCACGGGCAACGACGCGGTCGCGGGCGGCGCGGGCACGGACACCGTCCGGGGCGGCACGGGCACGGACAAGCTGTACGTGGAGGAGAACGAGACGACCGCCGCCGACGCCGCGGGTGAGCGGGAGATCGTGGACATGACGAACGCGGACCAGCGGGGCCGGTCCGTGACGGTGACGGGCAGCGCGGAGTTCCAGGCGCGCACCCAGTCGGACCTGGACGCGATGCGCTCGCTGCCGTCGGGCCAGGAGCTGCTGCGCACGCTGGACGACAGCGGCCACACCACCACCATCCAGGAGACGTCCGGGGGCAACTCCGCGGCCGCGCAGAACAAGGCGGATGCGTGGTTCAACGCGGACGGCACGCCGGGCAAGGGCACCAACGGCACGGTGAACTACAACACCACGCGCATCTCGCTGGGCACCGAGGACTGGATGAACCGTCCGCCCGTGGTGGCCCTGTTCCACGAGCTGGTGCACGCGTCCGACTACGCCAATGGCACGCTGGCCAATGGCGAGAAGAACGGCACCAACAACCGCGAGACGTCCGCGGTGGGTCTGCCCATCGACCTGGACCAGGACCCGTCCACGCCGGACGTGGTGCAGGGCGGCCGCCCGGGCGAGAACGTCCTGCGCGACGACCTGAACCTGCCCACCCGGCCCCGCTACTAGTTCGGCACTCCGCGGAGGACCTGGCCTCACGACGAGGCCAGACGGGGCGGCTGCGTCCGCGAGGAACGCAGCCGCGCCATCACGGAACTCCAGTGGCCTACGGCATCACGGTGGGGGTGGGCAGCATGAAGCTGTTGTTGTCCTCACGCAGCTCCCAGCGCGAGCCCGGCGCGTCGACGATGGCGCCCAGATAGAAGGCGGAAGCGGGGCTGGACGGACGGGACGCGTAGGCCGGGATGGACAGCGTCGTGCACTGGTTCACCCCGAGCGAGGACACGGGCTGGTTGCCCACGGGAAGCTGGAGCTGCGTGTACGGCGCGCTTCCCTGGCCGGGCACGTAGGCCACCGGCTCGCTGGAGATGATCAGGTCCACCGGCACGGTGCTGTTGAGTGCCGCCGTTCCCTCGTTGCAGACCTTCACCTGCGCGGTGAAGGAAGCGCCCGAAGGGATGCTCGCGGGAGCGGTCAGCGCGCGCACCACGAGGTCGGGCCCCGAGCCCACGCCCACGCGGGGGCCCACCAGGGTGTTGTTGTCCTCGCGCAGCTCCGTGAGCTGCTGGGGGAAGTCCACGCGCGCGCCCAGGAACCGGGGCGCTTCCGGATCCAGGCCGGGCGGAGGGTTCGCGTACCCCGCCACGTTCACGGCGGAGCACTGGCCCGAGCCGAGCGACGGCGTGTTCGCGGTCCCCACCATGGAGTCCGTGGACGTGCCGGGGTTGGGTGCGCTCACGGACAGCGTGGCGTCCGACGTCAGCACCGCCATCACCGGCGTGGGGGGCGCCATGTCCATGCCCATGTTGCAGACCGTCACGACCAGCGTGAGCGGGGCGCCGGGCATCACGCTCCGGGGGCCCGTCACCTCCCGCACCGCGAGGTCCGGGCCGTTGCCCACGCTCATCGGGGCGGAGCGCACGTTGTTGTCCTCGCGCAGCTCGGTGAGGCCGAGGGACACGTCCGCGACGGCACCCAGGTACAGCGGACGCCCCGGCACGGACTCGGGCGGAACCTGGGCCTGCGCCGTCGCCGGTACCGTCGAGCACTGGCCCTGCCCCAGCGGCATCACGTTCACGGAGCCCACCCGGACCAGCGTGGGCGGCGGCACGCCCTGGGTCACGGTGAAGTCCGGTTCGGTGGAGAGGAAGAGGCCCAGGGTCGTGTACGTCGCGGACGCGGTGCCTTCGTTGCAGACCTGCACCGACGTCTGGAACGAGGTACCGGGCCGCGCGCTGGGCGTATTCAGCACGCTGCGGACGACCAGATCCGGGCCCACCGCCACCCCGATGCGGGAGACGGGCGAGGCGTTGTTGTCCTCACGCAGCTCCGGGAAGCTGGCCTGCGGATCCACGAGGGCGCCCACGTACAGCGTGGGGTTCGGCATGGGGGCCTGGGGAGGTACCACCGCCCAGGCACTCACGGAGCGCAGGGCGCACTCCCCCGGCGCCAATCCCGGCGCCTGGAACATGCCCACGGGCGCGCGGCCCGGAGGGGGCGCGCCCTGCACCACCGCCAGCGTCGGCTCGGTGGACAGGTACAGCTCCACGGGGACGTTCGGGGAAGGCTCCGTGCCCACGTTGCACACCCGCGCGGTGGCGGTGAAGGCCTGGCCGGGGGCGACGTGGGTGGGGGCCGTCAGCGAGGTGATGATCAGGTCCGGCTTCAGGCCCACGCCCATGAGGAAGTCCGCGCGGACGTTGTTGTCCTCGCGCAGCTCCACCTGGCTTCGGGGCAGGTCCACGATGGCGCCCAGGTAC
>NZ_RAWD01000052.1:0-36465 GCF_003612065.1 Corallococcus sp. CA047B | reverse complement strand
GCCCGTACCCGCGCAGCACACTCGCGAAGCCCAGGCCGTGCACCAGGCCGAACAGGAAGGTGAGCCCCGCGCGGTGCCCATGCCGCTTGAGCACCAGGTTCTCCAGCGCCATGTAGAGGATGGACGCGGCGATGACGGCCTCCGCCCACCGCGTGCCCCGCGCCCCCAGCGTCACCCACCCGAGCGCCGTCAGCCCCAGCGTCAGCGAGTGCGCCAGCGTGAAGGACGTCACCAGCGCCAGCATCCGCCGGAACGAGCCGCCCACCAGCAGCACGGCGACCAGGAACAGCAGATGATCCGCGCCCTCCAGGATGTGCCGCACGCCCAGGCCCACCCAGCTGGCGAAGCCCTCCACCGCCCCGGCCGTTCCCTCCAGCGCCAGCGAGGGGTGTTCCTGATCCGCGAAGTCCGTGCCCGCCGGAGCGCCGCCTTCCGCTGCCCCCGCGCGGATCACCCGGTAGCCCGCTGGCAGCGCGTCCAGCACGCCGAACGTCTGGTGGAGCGCGCCCGGAGGACAGCGGAAGTCCGCGCGCAACACCACGCCCCCTTCCGGATCCCTGGCCGCGCTCGAGGCTTGGAGGATGCAGGCAGCGCCGTCCGCGAACAGGGGCACGCGGCTCCAGACGCACGCCTCCAGCTCCGCGCGCCGGGCCTCGGACGCGTCCGCATCGAATGCGGGCAGCAGCAGGCGGAGCGCTTCCGGGGACAGCGTGAGCGTCTCGCGCACGAGCGCCGGGGACGCGTCGTCGCGGACGGCCCGCACGGAGATCAGATCCGCTTCGTGGGCGTGGGCGACGCCGGACCCCAGCAGGGCCATCAGCGCCACCCGGACGGCGGGGACGGGCTTCATCGCGACCGCGAGCCTGCCCTCCGCGCGGCCCGGCCGTCCACTGCCGGATGCCGCACGGGGCGAAGCGCCGCGACCGCCGCCGTCACTATTCGGGCACGAACTCCAGGGTCACCTGCCGGCGTCCGCTCAGCCCGCCGTGGTGCGCGCCGCAGCGGGGACAGACGAGGGGCGCGTCCCAGTCCCACGACGCCTGCACCTCGTCGCCGCAGCAGAGCATGGGCAGCGTGCGCAGCACCTCTTCATCCGGCGGCAGCGGCCGGGGCAGCGGCTCCGGCGCCACCGACACGAAGGTGGGGTGCGGGTTCTGCGACAGCGTGCGCTGCACGTACGCGAGCTGTTCGTAGCGCACGTGGTTCGCCCACGAGCGCGCCATGTGCTCCACGTGGGCGGACTGCTCCGGCGTGAGCCACGCATCCGGCAGCGCGCGGTGGCCGCAGTACAGGCAGTGCCACGCGGGCAGCTCCTCCGCCGTGTACGCCTCGTGGACGTTCTCGAAGGGGAAGTAGCCGGCCAAGAGCCGCTGCAGCATCCCCGGATCATGCCGGTTCGGACGCGTCTTGAAGTTGCGCTGGCAGCGGGGACATTCGCGCCGTACGAAGCCCGCCTTGTCGCGCGGCAGCTCCAGCCACGCCATGTCCAGCTCCGGCACGTTCACGCCAGCCCCCGCCGGCGCCCCAGCGAAGCAACGGCCAGCACGAACGCGATGATGGAGAACACCAGGAGGAGGTGCACCCACTGCCCCTCCGTCGAACCGGTGATCAGCCCCATCACCCACAACACCATCAGAATGATGCCCATGGTCCAGTACACGCCACGCCTCCCGCCACACAGGGCCCACGAATAGAACGAGGCGCAAGCTAGGAACGCGGCCCCCTCGCGGCAACAGGGGGAGGTTTCTGCAGCCTCAGGTTGGGAAACAAACTTCCCTCCCCGGGCATTTTTTCAGACCGGCCATGGGCCCGCGGGGCCGTTCCGGACGCGCTCTATAAGGATCCTCCAAGGAGGCATACACACGCATCGTACGCTGGCACGTTGCCTGCTTAGTCGCAGGGTGTGGGCGAGTCAGCGGGCGCGAGCAGTCGGGCGCCAGGGGAGGGCGAGATGCGGGGTTGGACGGTGGCGATGGCGGCGGTGGTGGTGCTGGTGGGGACGGGCGCAGGGGCTTTCCCGGTGCAGGTGCCGGTGGGTGCGCAGGGTGAAGCGCCGGACATGGCGGCCCTGAGGGCGGAACTGGCGGAGAAGGACGCGCAGCTCAAGGCGGCGCTGGCCAAGCTCCAGATGTACGAGGACGAGGCGGACTTCCACCGCGCGGAACAGATGGGCGTCGTCGAGGCCGTGCGCGCCTCCGGGCTTCCCGAGCGGCAGCAGCGCCGGCTGGCCGTCTCCATCGTTCGCGAGGCGGAGCGCAACAACCTGGATCCGATGCTGGTGGTGGCGCTGATCCGCTGCGAGTCCTCCTTCAACAACTACGCGGTGTCCGGGGTGGGCGCCATGGGCCTCATGCAGGTGATGCCGGACACGGGCAAGTACCTGGCGGGCAAGGCGGGCTACCAGCTGGGCCGGCACACCAACCTGTTCGACTTCGAGACCAACGTGAACCTGGGCACCGCCTACCTCGCGGAGCTGATCGGCCGGTTCGGCTCCGTGGAGAGCGCGCTCGTGGCCTACAACGCGGGCCCCACCACCGCCCGGAAGATCCTGGCGAAGAAGGAGAACCGGGTGAAGTTCATGGCCGGCTATCCCGCCAAGGTCGTGAAGGAGTTCCAGAAGCTGAAGGCCCAGCAGGAGCGCGCGGTGAGCTTGCGTGCTGCCCAGCCGACGGAAGGTCGCAAGGGTTGACCGCTGCGTGACACGGCTTCCGCCTGATCGCCAACACTCGGGCGGAAGTTGCATGCCTGCCACTGACCGAAAACGCCGCAAGGGTGCAGTGTTCGTCTCCGGCTGTGCACCCCCACGGGTCACCTTGGGAAAGCCGGACCCCACACGGGGTCCGGGATGTGTTTCAGCCGCCATCACCTTCGCAGGCGGCACACAGGTGCACACCTCAGCGGGAGCACGGAACATGACGGGGCTTCAGATTCTTCGGGAAGAGGCGGCGGGACGGGTCACCCTGCGCCTGGAAGGAACGTTGGACGGCCGTACGGCGCAGGAGCTGAGCCTGTCGCTCCAGTCCCTGGCCAAGAGCGAAGTCGTCCTGGACTTCGCGCACCTGCGCGAGTTCAAGGACAGCGCGGTGGGGGTGCTCACGCACGGCCTGAAGGAAGGCGCGGTGGAGATGCGCGGCCTGGCCACGCACCACGAGCGGATGTTCCGCTACTTCGGCGTGCTGTCCTCGCCGGCGACGAACCGGGCCTGGTACACGCCCGAGGACGTCCTCTCCGTCTAGCAGCGGCAGTGCCCCGGGCGGTCCCCGAGCATCCCTGGAAGCCCCCGCGCAAGCAGGCGGGCTCCGAATGCGAAGGTGCCGCCCTGGAGGGTGTGCCGGCTCGCGGTCGCCTGGGTTAGAGTCCGCCCAGGATGACCCAGCCCGCCCGCGTCCTCGGTCCAGTTCCCACCCCTGCTTCCGCGCGCGCGGTCATGGAGCGGCTCGCCGCCCAGCTTGGCCGCGCCGTGCAGGGCAAACCCGTGGAGGTGCAGCGCGTCGTCACCTGTGTGGTGGCGGGCGGGCACCTGCTGCTGGAGGACATGCCGGGTGTGGGCAAGACGACGCTGGCCGAGGCCCTGGCCCGCGCGTGCGCCCTGTCCTTCTCCCGCATCCAGTTCACCGCGGACCTGTTGCCGGCCGACATCCTGGGCGCACAGGTGTTCCACTCGCAGACGGCCACCTTCTCCTTCCGCCCCGGACCGCTGTTCCGGCAGCTGGTGCTGGCGGACGAGCTCAACCGCGCCCCGCCGCGCACCCAGTCCGCGCTGCTGGAGGGCATGGCCCAGGGGCAGGTGTCGCTGGACGGTGAGACGCACCCGCTGCCCTCGCCCTTCACCGTGGTGGCCACCCAGAACCCGGTGGACTTCTCCGGCACCTATCCCCTGCCGGACTCCCAGTTGGATCGCTTCCTCGTGCGCCTGTCGCTGGGCCACCCGGCGCCGGACGTGGAGGCGCGCCTGCTCACCACGCGCGGCGCGGCGTCGCCCCTGGCGTCGGTGGAGGCGGTGACGGGGCCGGAGGAGCTGGCGTCGCTGCGCGACTTCGCCGCGGAGGTGAAGCTGGACGCGTCGGTGGCGGAGTACGTGGTGCGGCTGGCCCGGGCCACGCGCGAGCATGGCGACCTGGAGCGCGGCGCCTCCACGCGAGCGGTGCTGGCGCTGGGGTCCGCCGCGAGGGCCCAGGCCCTGTGGGAGGGGCGCGACTTCGTCACCCCCGGCGACGTGCGCACGATGCTCGTGCCCTGCTGGGCGCACCGGGTGCTGCTGCGAAGCGCGGTGCAGGGCGTGTCCGCGCGCGACGAGGCGGCGCACCTGGTGGAGGAGCTGTCCCGCAAGGTGGCGGCCCCCCGGTGAAGGCCGCCGCCCGCCCTCCCTTCCGGGCGCGGCTTCGCGCCCTCTTGCGGCCGCCGCGCACGCTGTCGGTGACGAAGACGGGCCGCACCTATCTGGTGGTGACGTTCGGCGTGGGGCTGGGCGCGCTCAACACCGGCAACAACCTGCTGTACCTGCTGTTGGGCCTGCTGCTCAGCATGGTGGTGGTGTCCGGCGTGCTGTCGGAGCGCTGCCTGCGCGACCTGACGGTGCGCCGTGTGGGCGCCGACGCGGCCTTCGCGCGCGAGCCCTTCGCCTACCGCTGGGCGGTGTCGCGCAAGGCGGGGCACGGCTTCGCGCTGACGCTGTCGGAGGACCTGTCGCCGCTCGTCGGCACCGGCCGGCTGGGCTACCTGCCGGCGGGCAAGGAGCTGGTTGTCCGGGCGGACCTGGCCGCGCCGCACCGGGGCCCGGTGCGGCTGTCCGGCGTGCGCGTCACCACGACGTGGCCGCTGGGCCTGTTCGCCAAGACGCGGGTGTTCTCGCTGGAGGGCACGCTGCTCGTGTACCCGCGCCGGGGCTACGCCTGCCGGGAGCCGGGACAGGCCGAGACGGGCCCCCGGGGTGAGTCGGGCAGTCCGCGCCATCAGGACGGCACCGGTGACGTGGCGGGCCTGAAGGAGCTGGCCCCGGGCGAGGATGCGCGCCGCATCCACTGGAAGAAGAGCGCCGCGGCGGGGCGCCTGCTCAAGGTGGAGCGCGAGCGCGAGGAGCGCCGCATCTGGAAGCTCGCGCTGGCCCCCGGGCTCACGGGCGACGCGCTGGAGCGCCAGTGCGAGGAGGTCGCCGCCCAGGCGCACCAGCTCCTCGGAGCGGGGCACGAAGTCGGTCTCCAGCTTCCGGACCACATGCTGCGTCCGGCGGCGGGGGCGGGGCAGGAGCGGAGGATCCTCCAGGCGCTCGCGTGGGTGGGCTTCGAGGACGTGGACGCCATCACGAAGCAGGAGGCCGCGTGAAGCGTCCCCTGCGGCTGCGACTGGTGCTGCGAGACCTGGGGGCGGGCGCCGCGTTTGGCGCCATGGCCGTCTCCGGACAGCTCCCCCTGTGGGTCCTGGGGGTGTTCCTGCTGTCGCTGGTGCTGGCGCTGTGCGACGTGCGGCTCGTGGCACGGCACTCACGCCTGTCCGCGCTGCTGCTGGTGATCGCGGCCGTCCTGCTGGGCCTGCGGCTGACGTCCGGCGCGATGAACGCGGTGGTGGCCGCGTGTGCCTTCGCGGGCCTCATCTCCGCGCAGCGGATGCTGTCCACGCCGGACGCCCCCGCGGACGGCCAGACGCACCTGACGGGCCTCTTGATGGTGGCCGGCGGCGCGGCGCTGTCCGGCGACATGACGTACGCGCTGTGCCTCATCGCCTTCGGGGTGCTGGCCAGCCTGTCGCTGGCGCTGGGCGTGGTGGAGGCGGCGGTGCCGGACGGCGAGCCCGTGCCGGTGCGCTCGGTGCTGCTGCCCCTGTCCGGGGGCCTGACGTTCGCGGTGGCCGGCGCGATGGCCTTCTTCATCCTCTTCCCCCGCCTCAACTGGGCCATGGTGGGCCCGCGTTCGGCGCCGGGGTTCGGCGCGGTCAGCAGCGCGGGCTTCTCCGACACCGTGCGGCTGGGCGGCGCGGGCACCATCAAGAGCAACCCGCGCGTGGTGCTGCGCGCCACGCTCACCCCCGACCCGGGCCGCGAAGAGCTGGACGCCTATTGGGTGGGCCGCACCTACGACACCTTCGACGGCCAGGAGTGGACGAACGTCGTCGGGGCCCTGCGCACCGAGCGGCAGATCACCCTGCGCCCCGCCAGCGACACCCTGCTCCACCAGCGCGTGGAGCTGCTGCCCGCCTACGGAGGCCGCACGCTGGTCGCGCTGGAGTCGCCGTCGCGGCTGGGCAACGCCGTGGCCCTCACGCCCACCGGAACGCGCGCCAGCACCGTCCAACTGCACGGCGGCGGCGAGGTGCGCTTCACCATCACCGCGCCCGCGTACACATACGAGGCCTACAGCCTGCCCCCGGACGCGAAGGCGGTCACCGCCTCCGGCCTGCGCTCCGAGGAGCGAGATCAGCTCCTGGCCCTGCCCGAACACCTGGATCCGCGCGTGGCCCAAATGGCGGCCCAGGTGCTCAACGGAGAGAAGGAACCGCTGGCCGCGGCGCGCAAGCTCGTCAGCCACCTGCAACGCGATTACGCGTACACGCTGGAGCAGGGAGGCCCCCAGGAGGATCCGCTCGCGGACTTCCTCTTCGTGCGCAAGGCGGGGCACTGCGAACACTTCGCCACCGCGCTCACGGTGCTGCTGCGCACGCAGGGCATCTCCGCGCGGCTGGCCACCGGCTTCTTCGGCGGGGCGCGCATGGACGGCGGCTACCTGGTGCGCGCCGGTGACGCCCACGCGTGGACGCACGTGTTCGTGCCGGGGCGCGGCTTCGTCACGGTGGACGCCACCCCGCCCTCGCACCGCACCAGCCAGGGCTCCGTCCTGCTGGAGAAGCTGCTCGCCCTCTACGAAGCCGTGGAGGGGCGCTGGCGACAGTCCGTCGTCGACTACTCGTTCCGCGATCAGTTCGAGCTGGCGAGCAAGCTGGTGCGCCCGCCCCGACGCTCCGCGGAGGCAACCTCCACCTCCAGCCGCCTGCCTCCGGCGCGCGCGTGGGTGACGGCCGCCGTGGTGGCCTTCCTCGTCTGGCGCCTGGGCCGCATCGTCGCCCGCTGGCCGCGCCGCGCCCTGCGCCTGGAGGCCACACGCTTCCTGGACCGGGTGGACGCGCAGCTGGCCCGCGCCCAGGTGCAGCGCCTTGAAGACGAGTCGCTGGAGGACCTCACCCCGCGGCTGGCGCGCGAGGGCCACCCCCTGGCCCTGGCGCTCACGCCCCTGACGCGCCGTTACCTGGAAGCGCGCTTCGGGGGCCGTGCCCTGCGCGAGGGAGAGGCCGAGCACCTGCTGGGGACGCTCCGCCGCGCGCTGGAGGCCGAGGCCGCCCGCCGCACCGCGGAACCTACCGGGCAGGCAGGCCCTACCGCCCGCGCCTCCTGAGCGGAAAGGAAGTGCCCTCCGGAAGGAAGCGGCCTTCCGCTCCCAGTCGCCCGCCCACCTCAGGGACGTCCGGGCGAAGCCGAAATGCCAACGCCCGCGCCTTGCGCGACCATTAAGCGTTACTGCGAACCTCATCCGTGAGCGCCATCGCGACGCGTGCCCGGGGGCGAAAGAGACGTGCACTTTCTACCCACTCAGGCCCGCGGATTTCCTCCGGTGGCCGGGTAACGGTTACAGACCGACCTACCCCGGCCCCTCCCTGCGTCCGTTAACCCCTTGGAGACACACGCGAATACATCCGACCGCGGTTGGCATCCCGGTTGCTCAAGGCAATGCACGTCAAGTTGTAGGGCTTGAACCCAGAGCACCTTTCAAACGCCTCCCCACGCGAGGAGGCCCCAATTCGGAGAATCCATCCATGCAGGCCTCGACCGAGCAGTCGTCCAATTCCGGCTCCCTGGCGATGTATCTCTCGGAGATCAACCAGTACAACCTCCTGAAGGTGGAGGAGGAGCAGGAGCTGGCGCGCCGCTTCATCAAGGGCGACCTGGCCGCGGGTCACCGCCTGGTGACGGCCAACCTGCGCTTCGTGGTGAAGGTCTCCTACGAGTACCGCTCCTACGGCATCAAGATGTCCGACCTCATCCAGGAGGGGAATATCGGCCTGATGAAGGCGGTGCAGAAGTTCGATCCGGACAAGGGTATCCGCCTCATCTCCTACGCGGTGTGGTGGATCCGCGCGTACATCCAGAACTACATCCTGAAGAGCTGGTCCCTGGTGAAGCTTGGAACCACGCAGGCGCAGCGCAAGCTGTTCTTCAGTCTGGCCCGCACGCGCCGGGAGCTGGAGAAGCTGGGCAGCGGCGACGCGGTGGTGAACGTGGATGAGATCGCCCGCAAGCTGCACGTGAAGCCGGGCGAGGTGCGGGAGATGGAGCAGCGCATGGGCGGCCGGGATTTGTCCCTGGACGCGCCCATGGGCGAGGACGGCGGCAACAGCCACGTGGACTTCGTGGTGAGCGCCGCGGCGCCCCAGGACGACGAGTTCGCTGACAAGGAGGAGGCGGGCCTCATCAACAACCGCGTGCGCACCGCGCTCATGCGCCTGGATCCGCGCGAGCGCTTCATCATCGAGCAGCGCGTGATGAACGAGCGCCCCATGACGCTCAAGGAGCTGGGCGAGCACTTCGGCTTCTCCCGCGAGCGCGCGCGCCAGCTGGAGATCCGCGCCAAGGACAAGCTCAAGTCGGAGCTGGCCGCGCTGATGGCGGAAGTGGATCCGGAGACCCTCGCCGCGCAGGGCTGACGCATCCCGGCAGTGCCCACGCCACCCCGCCGCCCCACTCGGGGCGTGTGGGGTGCGCGTGTTTCAGGGACACGGGTGTTTTCGCGCCCGGCCGGGGAGCCTGCTAGAAAGGCCCCCTGGTTCCCTGTCAGGAGTGCCTGCTTGTCCCACGCTTCAAAGCCGGTCGTCGATGATCGCGTTCCCCTCGCGGAGGCCCACGGCCCCGCCACGCACAAGCCCTATGTGTCGCCAGAGCAGTCGCCCGCCGAGCTGACGATCCGCGGGCTGGTGCTCGGGTCGGTGCTGGGCATCGTGTTCGCCGCGTCGTCCGTGTACCTGGCCATCAAGGTGGGCCTCACGGTGTCCGCGTCCATCCCGGTGGCGGTGCTCTCCATCGCCATCTTCCGGGCCCTGGGGCGCTCCAGCATCCTGGAGAACACCATCGTCCAGACGACGGGCTCCGCGGGTGAGTCGCTCGCGTTCGGCGTGGCGGCGGCGCTGCCCGCCCTGCTCATCCTGGGCTACGACATCAGCCTCACGCACGCGTTCCTCACCGCGGCCCTGGGCGGCGTGCTGGGCGTCCTGATGATGATTCCCCTGCGCCAGGGCCTCATCGTCCAGGAGCACGGGAAGCTCACGTATCCGGAGGGCACCGCGAGCGCGGACGTGCTCATCGTCGGCGAGCAGGGCGGCACCAACGCGCGCACGGTCATCCTGGGTTTCATCATCGGTGGCGTCTACAAGTTCGCCTACTCCGGGATGAAGCTCTTCAAGGAGGCCATCGGCATGCCCATCAAGGGGCTCAAGGCGGCGACGCTCTCCACGGAGGTGTCGCCGGAGCTGCTGGGCGTGGGCTACATCATCGGGCCGCGCGTCGCGTCCATCACCTTCGCGGGCGGCGTGCTCAGCTACCTCATCCTCATCCCGATGGTGTCCTTCTTCGGCAGCGGCATGGACACGCCGCTGCTCGTGCACAACGGAATGCTCATCCGGGACATGTCGCCGGATCAGATCCGCAACGCGTACGTGCTCTACATCGGCGCGGGCGCGGTGGCGACGGGCGGCCTCATCAGCCTCATCCGCTCCCTGCCCACCATCGTGGGCGCCTTCAAGCGCAGCGTGGAGACCCTGCGCGCCTCGCGCACCCAGGGGCCCCTGCCCACGGTGCTGCGCACGGATCAGGACCTGCCCATCACCGTGGTGCTGGTGGGCAGCGCGCTGCTCATCCTGGCCATCTGGCTTGCGCCCCCGCTGCACGTGAACTTCATCTCCGCCATCCTCATCGTCATCTTCGGCTTCTTCTTCGTGACGGTGAGCGCGCGCATCACGGGTGAGATTGGCAGCTCCTCCAACCCCATCTCCGGCATGGTGGTCGCGACACTGCTCGTCACCTGCCTCGTGTACCTGCTGTTCGGCTGGACGTCGTCGCCGGACCGCTTCATGGCCCTCACCACGGCGGCCATCGTGGGCATCGCGGCGTCCAACGGCGGCACCACCGCGCAGGACCTGAAGACGGCCTTCCTCGTCGGCGGCACACCCAAGAAGCAGCAGATCGCCCTCTTCGTCGGCGTGCTCACCAGCGCGATGTTCATCGGCCTGGTGCTGGTCCTGCTCAACCAGGGCGCCACCGCGGTCATCCCGGAGTCGCACCCCGGCGTGCAGGTGACGGAGATGTCCACGGAGACGCGCACCCAGCACACGTACCGCTGGGCCGTGTCCCAGGACGCGCTCACCCAGCGCGGCATGACGCCCGCGCTGCTCAAGCGCTCGCTGTGGGCGGAGCGCCTGGATGCGGTGCCCGCGGAGGGCGCGCTGGAGCTGCGCAGCTGGCGCCCCATCCCGGCCACGGAGCTGGCGGGGATGACGCTGTCGTCGGCCACCGGGCCGTCGCTGAAGCTGTCGGACGCGGGGCTCGTCACCGCGGGACCGGACCGCATCTACAAGGAAGGCTTCGTGCGCGGCGCGGACACGCCGGTGCCCGCCGGCCGCTACCTCGTGGATGACGCGGGCAGCATCCAGTACGTGGTGGACCCGGGCATCGGCGGGCGCATCAGCGAGTACGAGGGCCAGACGCTCACGCGCTACTCGGCGCCCAAGGCGCAGCTGTTCGCGCTCATCATCGACGGCATCCTCACGCAGCGGCTGCCTTGGGACCTGGTGCTGCTGGGCGTCTTCATCGCGCTGATGCTGGAGCTGTGCGGCGTGTCGTCCCTGCCCTTCGCGGTGGGCGTGTACCTGCCCATCAGCAGCAGCGCGCCCATCTTCGTGGGCGGCATGGTGCGCCACTTCGTGGACAAGCTGCGCGGCGGCAGCGCGGCGGAGTCGGAGTTCTCCCCCGGCACGCTGATGTCCTCCGGCTACATCGCGGGCGGCTCCATCGCGGGCGTGCTCATCGCCTTCCTGGAAATCGCCAGCGACGGCACCTGGACGCGCGCCATCAACCTGCCCGCCCTCTTCGGCCACGAGAACGCCATTGGCGCCTTCCTCAACGCCGTGGGCGAAAGCGAGCTGGCGCACCCCACCTGGTCCAACGTCTGGGGCCTGGTGTTCTTCGCCGCCCTCACCGCCGTGCTGTTCCGCTCCGCCCTCAAGGGCAAGAGCGGCGCGGAAGCCCCGCCCCCGTCGCACTGAGGCAGGCGCGGAACTGAGTGCCCTCCCCCGCCAAAGCGCGCGGGAGGGCCGCTACAGCCCGGGCACCGAGGGAGGAACCTCCGCCCCGTCTCCCACCGCATCCGGCCCCTGCGCGCAGACGTACTCGGCGCGCAGCGGGGCCACGATGCCGAAGGTGAAGACGTACACGATGGGGCTCCACCACGGCCAGTACACGTCCACCCGCGACAGGCCGTGCCGGCACTCGCCCGCGGCCACGTCGGACGTCGTCAGGCCCGCCACGAAGCTCGCCCCCATGCGGCCCTCGGGGGCGCCTTCGCGCGGCGCCGGGCTTCGCACGCTCATGCGGAAGCACCCCGTCAGGGACGTCAGGACGAGGGCGGACAGGGCCAGTCGCTTCATGGGCGGCACCTCCAGCGAAAACGGGGGCCCTTGCGTAACACACCGGGGATTCCCCGCCAGTCCGCCATCTGTTGCCCAGGTGTCACGCCAAACCCCTGGATTCTGGACGGTTCTGGGATTGGGACGGGGCCTGGGACGGGAGTAGGATGGACGTCTCTCATGGCCCAGCCCCAGAAAGTCACGGACGCGAACGCGAGCGCCGAGGCGGAGCAGTCCCCCGAAGTCCGCGAGAAGGTGGAGCTTGCGCGCACGTTCGCGTTCCACCTGCTCAAGGGCATCAAGCAGATCGGCATGTACCGCCACAACGAGGCGCGCTTCCCGGAGTTCCTCGCCAAGGCGCAGGAGGCCATCTCCGCGTACACGGAGAAGTTCGGCCCGCTGTCGTTGAAGGTGGAGCAGCAGAACTTCACGCTCCACAACGAGGCGCTCTTCACCGAGGAGTCGTCGCTCCCCTACAAGTTCTTCCGCGACGGCATCCGCCAGCTCATCTTCCGGCCGGGGCTGCCGCTGGAAGAGTTGGTCACGCTCACGCTCATCGCGCTGTCGGAGCCGGAGCGCGGCGCGGAGGACGTGCTCGCGCAGCTGTGGCGCGCGGGCATGCAGCAGGTGGAGTACGTGGTCGTGGAAGGCTTCTCCATGGAGGGAGCCAACGAGGACGAGGTCCAGGTGGAGGTGGACAAGGTGGTGGGCTACCTCTACTCCCGCCTCCAGACGAACTCGGATGACTTCCTGCGCTTCGCGCGCGTGTCCGCGGAGGACCTGGACGCGAAGCTGGACGGCGTGGAGCAGATCCGCGGCCTCGTCGTGGGCGGCCGGCACGCGACGGACGACCTGAAGGCCCGGCTGCAGAAGGACATCACCGAGGAGGAGAACGCGCGGCTGTTCCCCAAGCTGGTGGGCGCGGTGTTCCAGGTGGTGGAAGGCGGCGTGGACGACGCGGTCCTGCTGGAGGAGATCTTCCTGCAGCTGTTGGACATGCTGCTGCTCCAGGACGACTTCGGCACGGTGAACCAGATCGTCCTCAAGCTGCGCGCGCTGTCCCAGCGCGCCGACGGAGGCGACGACCTGGCGCGCCTGCTGTCGTCGTTCCTCCACAAGATGGGCGAGGAGCAGCGCCTGAGCCGGGTGGGTGAATCGCTCAAGACGACGCGCGCGAAGCAGCCCCAGGACGTGACGCGCTACCTGCAGGCGCTGGGCGTGGACTCGGTGCTGCCGCTGCTCAACGTGCTGGAGACGATTGAGCTGCCGGAGAACCGCGCGCTCCTGTGCGACGTGCTGGGCGGCTTCGCTCGCGACCTGCCGGAGCCCTTCGTGGCGCGACTGCTGTCGGACCGGCCGCAGACGGTGCGCGACATGGTCTACATCCTGGAGAAGAGCAACCACCCGGACCGGGTGAAGATGTTCGCCCAGGTGCTCAAGAGCCCCAACCTCGTCGTCAAGCTGGAGGTGCTGCAGATCATCGGGCGCGGGCGCACGGCGGAGGCGCGGCGCATCATCTACGACGCGCTCAACGACAGCGTCTCCCAGGTGCGCATGCTGGCCGCGAAGCTGCTGCCGGAGTTCGACCGTGACAAGGCCTTCCCGGACCTGGTGAAGCTGGTGAGGGACCCGGGCTGGGACAAGAAGACGTCGGATGAGAAGGCGGCGGTGTACGCGGCCATCGGGGCCACCAACCTGCCCGCCGCGCTGTCCATGATGCAGCAGCTGCTGGCGGTGAAGCCGTCGCTGCTCAACAAGCGCCGGGTGATGGAGGACAAGTTCCTGGCCATCCACGGCCTGGGCGGCGCGGGCTCCATCCAGTCCTACAAGTTGTTGCAGGCCGTGGTGGAGGACAAGTCCCAGCCGCTGGACGTCCTCACCGCCGCCCGCAAGGCGATGTATCAGACGCGCAAGGCCCTCTTCGGGGACTCGGCGCTTCCGGAAGAGACGACGTGACGCCATGGCCGACAACCTGAAGATCAGTCACAACCAGGAAGAGAACGTCAACGAGTACGGCCGCGAGCACAACGAGAAGCTCCAGGGCCTCTCGCGCTCCATGCTCGCGGGCCTCTACATGCTCGTGCGCTCCGTGAAGATGTATGACCCGGAGAACGCGGTCTTCGAGAAGCCGCTGCACCAGCTCCAGGACATCATCAACCAGATCATCGGCAAGGAAGGCCGGCTGGAACTGGCGGGCGTCAAGGACTCCTTCTACCTCAACGGCATGCTGGTGAAGGTGGACCTGAACTCCATCGAGAACCAGCGCTACCTCTTGTCGGAGATGCGCGCCAAGGACGTGGGCGGCATCACGCTGACCAAGCCCGTCACGGTGCAGGAGCTGAAGAACTTCGTCTGGATCTTCAGCAAGGAGCAGTCCACCGCCGCGGAGGAGGACGGCCTCCAGGGGCGCAAGCTGCTCAACATGCGCGTGGCGAAGTTCTCCAAGCTCAAGGAGAAGCTGAACAAGGACATGGACAACCCGGGCGACCAGAAGGTCGACCGGAAGAAGTACGCCATGACCGTGTACGCCCGCGCGGTGTTCTTCCTGCAGAAGTACCTGGAGTCGGTGCGCGCGGGAAAGCCCATCGGCTCATCGCGCGCGCTGCGGCTGGTGCAGGACTTCGTGGACATCTCCTACGACCAGCGCACCCACTTCCTGGGCATGACGACGCAGAAGCGTGAGGACGACTACCTCGTCTACCACCAGGTCAACGTCGCGCTGATGTGCATCGTGTTCGGCGCGGAGCTGGGCCTGACGAAGCCGCAGCTGCGCGACCTGGGCTACATCGCGCTCTTCCACGACGCGGGCATGACGACGCTGCCGGAGGAGCTGTCCACCAAGCGCGGCGCGCTCACCGCGGATGAGAAGGTCACCGTGGCGCGCGCGCCCCTCATCAGCGTGCGCAACATCCTGATGGAGAAGGGCTTCAGCCGCTCCACGCTGTTGCGCGTGGTGACGACGTTCGAGCACAAGACGGACTACGGCACCGCGGTGCGCGACGCGCGCGGCAACATCCAGATGATCATCCCCAAGACGAACCTGGGGGTGTACGCGAAGCTCATCGCCATCTGCGACGCCTACGACGCGCTCACCTCGCGCCGGCCGTACCGGGATGCCTACGGCCCGGAGGTCGCGCTGATGCTGATGTGGACGGAGATGCGCCAGAAGTTCGACCCGGAGCTCTTGTCCGTCTTCATGCGGGTGATGGCCATCCAGCCCATCAAGGTGCTCTCCCGCCGCCAGCAGCAGATCAGCGTTTCCGGGATCTAGTCGCCTTCGCCGGGGCCTTCTTCGCGGTGGGGGGCCCGGCGGGAACGCCCGCCTCCCGCAGCAGCGCCAGCGCCTTCGTGAAGTCCTCCGGCAGGGGGGCCTCCAGCGACAGGGGCTTGTGGGTGCGCGGGTGCTCGAAGGCCAGGCGCCAGGCGTGCAGCGCCTGACGGCCCAGCAGCTCCTGCACCTCCGCCACCGCGCCCTTGGCCTTGCGGCCCGCACCGTAGAGCGCGTCACAGAGCAGCGGGTGACCGGCCTCGGCCAGGTGCACGCGGATCTGATGCGTGCGGCCGGTGAGCAGGTCCACCTCCACCAGGGCGGCGCCCTCGAAGGCCTCGATCACGCGGTACAGGGTGATGGCGGGCTTGCCCTCCTTCACCTTGCCGGTGAAGCGCTGGCGGTGGATGGGGTGGCGGCCGTAGAGCGTCTCGATGCGGCCTTCCGCCTGGGGCACGCCGTGCACCAGCGCCAGGTACGTCTTCTGGACCTCGCGCGTCTTGAAGGACTTCTGGAGGGCCACCAGGGCCTGCTCGTGCTTGGCGACGACGAGGCAGCCGGTGGTGTCCTTGTCCAGCCGGTGCACGATGCCTGGGCGCAGCTCCCCGCCCACGCCGGCCAGGTCCTTCACGCGGTGCAGGAGCGCGTTGACCAGCGTGCCGGAGGCGTGGCCCGCGCCGGGGTGCACCACCATGCCGGCGGCCTTGTCCACGACGACGAGGTCGCGGTCCTCGTGCAGCACGGACAGGGGCAGCGCTTCGGCCTGGGGGATGGCGGCGACGGGCGCGGGGATGTGGACGGAGAGCCGTTCCCCTCCGCGCAGGCGCTGCGCCACCCTGCCGGGCTTGCCGTCGGACAGCACGTGGCCGTCGGCGATGAGGCCCTGGAGGCGGGAGCGGGTGAGGTCCGGGAACGCGCGGGCCAGGTACTGATCCAGGCGCTCTCCCCGGGCTTCGGGGAGGGCCAAGTGCTCGCGCGTGTCGGGTGAGGCCACGGAGCGGGTGACTACCAGATCTTCGACTTCACGTGCGCCTTGGAGCGCAGGACGATGTCGTTGACGGCGCGCTCGAAGAAGTTCGCCTGGGTGCTGATCTCCTGGCTGACGCGGCTCTTGTAGAGCGCACGCCCCTCCTCCAGCTCCTCCTTGAGGACCTCGAAGAGGTTGTCCTGCTCGATGCCCTTGATGATCTTCTGCTCGTTGTAGAGCGAGATATCCGAGGCGATCGCGCGGGCCAGACGCATCGCCTTGACCTTTTCCTCTTCCGTCATCGTGCCATTACTTAGGCACCCACCCCCTGCGAGTCAACTTTCCTGATGCGCGGCGTGACGGAGGGCCGCCCTCCAGGTCAGCGGCCCGACTTGGGGGGTTTCTCGGAGAACAGCGCCAGGTAGCTCTTGGACACGCGCAGGGGGTCCAGGCCCAGCTCGCGGGCGAGGTTCATCAGGATGCCGCGCAGGTACACGGGCGGGGGCAGCGCGGTGTAGCGGTCCGCCTCCACGTTCTCCAGGTGACGCACGGAGATGCGGGTGCGGTCGGCGAGCTGCTGGATGGACAGGCTCCGGGCCTCGCGCACGCGGCGCAGCAGTTCGCCGTTGAACTCGGCGTCCGCCGGGATGTCCACACCCCGGGGGCGGGCCTCCTTGACCCGGGCGGCCACCTGCGCCAGCGCGGACTCCGCGGTCGCGATGGCCGCGTCCTGGGCCAGCACCTGGGCCTCCCCCAGCTTCCGGGGGACGGGGATCTTCGCCCCCGGGACGGGACGGGTGTTCGCGGAGGGACGCGCGTCGATGGGGCGCGCCGTGAGGGGGCGCACGGCGGCACGCGAGGCCCCGGTGGCCGGCGTCCGCGACAGGGCGGTGGAGGAGACCTCCGGGGTCGCGTCGGGGGTGCTCGGGGCGCGGGCGTCCGGGATGGGGTTCGGATCCGACTCCCCCGAGGCCGGGGCGGCGGCGATGGGAGCGCTGTCGACGGCCGGGGTTTCCGGCTGGGTGGAATCAGTCGAAGCGGACGTGGCGCTGGCTTCGGTGGGCGTGCCGGAGTTCGGAGGCGTCACCGGGGCGACCGACGACGCGTCCGCCGTGGCCGGGGCTTCCGGGCGGTCCGACACCGGAGTGGCGGAGGCCACCGCAGGGTCCGAAGCGGAAGCGGTCGTCACCGGGACGGCAGCCTCCGGATGATCCGCCGTGGAACCGGCGGCCGAAGAGACCGCCCCGTCCGCCTGCTCCGACGTGGGGGCCGCTGGCGCGTGCTCGCGGAGCGGCTCAGGAGCAGCCGGAGTCGAGGCAGCGGCGCCCGCGCGCTCAGAGCCGGAAGCACCGGGCGTCGAGGCAGCGGCGTCCGTACGGTCCGAACCGGAATCATCAGGCTTCGAGGCGGCGGCGCTGCCCGCTTCAATGCTCGCGACGGCGGGCGCGGCTTCGACAGCGTTCGCGGCCGGGGCTTCCGAGGCCAGTACCGCATCGGCTTGTGACGAAGCCCGGGGGCTCGTCTCCACGGGCACCGGAGCCGAAGCCCCCCTGCCCTGCCCGCGCAGCGGACCGGCGGGGACGTAGACGAACGACAGGCTCCGGGTGAACGACGCGCGGAACGCATCCACCACCGCCACGCCACCCACCATCACCGGCTCGGGGGTCACGCCGGACGCGTCCTCCCCTGGGGCCTCCTGCCGCTTCGACTCCTCACCCCGCATCCGCTCCTCGCTCTTTCCGGGCGTCCCGCTCGCGCGCGGGGCCTCCTCTTCATTCACGGATGCCACGGCCTTCAGTCGCGACTCCGCCTCCACCCTTTCGGCATCCACGGCGCCCGCGGCCTTCGCCAGCGCGGCAGCGGCCGTCGCCAGGGCCTCCGCGACCCGAGCGGCCGAGTCCGCCTTCTCCACGGCCCCCGACGCCACGGTCGCCTTCGCGAGCCGCTCCGTCGACAGCCCCAGCGAACGGTCATACTCGACGCGCAGGTCCGCGTCCGTGAGCATCTCCATCGCTTCGGTCATCTTCTCGCGCAGCGCATCCACCTGCTCCGGGTCGCCCAGCGCGTACACCGCGATGGAGTCCGGCGAATACAGCTCCATCAGGCGCTGATGGGCCGCGCGGATGTCGTCGTCGGACGCCGAGGGCGGGACCTCCAGGAGCTCGTAGTAGGTCTGCTGCGCGAAGGGCTTCATGGGATTGCGGACTCGGAGGAAAGGCCGTCGAGCGACAGCAGACGCGTGGCGATGCGCTGGAGACCCAGGGACACGGGCGAGTCGGGGCGCTCGATGAGCACCGGCTTGCGCTTGCGCACCGCACGCCACGCTTCGTCGTCGTATCGCAGCGCGCCCAGATCATCCATGTCGATGCCAAAGAACTTCTTCCAGGCGGCCACCATCGCGGCGCCCACGTTGGCATCCGCGTCGGTGCGCGCCTGGTTCACCACCAGCCGCACCCGGAACGAGGCCAGCTCCCGCTCCAGCCGCTCCGCGTCCGAGGGCGCCTTCTTGCGCACCTGCGCGACCACGTCATGCAGCGTCCGCAACCCACCCTCACGGGTAGACAGCGCTCCCTCCACCAGGTCCTGGATGCCGTACTGCGCCTCCACCTGCTGGAGCTTGCGGAAGAAGGCCGCCTTGACGAAGCGGTACGCGTTCTCCACCGACGTGGGCTCCGGCAGCACCACCAGCAGGCCGTGGTCCGCGAGCAGGAAGAAATCCAGCGTGTTGAAGCTGGTGCCCGCGCCCAGGTCCAGGATGAGGTAGTCCGCCGTCTGCGCGAGCAGCGTGCGCAACAGCTTCTGCTTCTGCGCGTACTTGAGGTTCGCCGCGTCCAGCGAGTCCTGCGCGCCAGCGATGAGCGACAGCCCCGGCACGCCGGTGGAGACCATCACCTCTTCCAGGTTCCCCTTCCCGCGCCGCAGGAAGTCCGACAGCGTGGACTCCGGAGGCCCGACGCCCAGGCACGTGTGCAGGTTGGCCCCGCCCAGGTCCGCGTCCACCAGCAGCACCTTGTGGCCGGCCTGCGCGAGCGCGACGCCCAGGTTCGCGGACACCATCGACTTGCCGATGCCGCCCTTGCCGCCGCCCACCGCGATGATCCGGCGGGAGCGGGCCCGACGCGCCAGTCCGGCGGGACCCGATGAAGCCACGGCGTCAGGCTCCACGGCACTCAAGGGGCGCGCCGGCGCGCTGGCCAACGAGGCGGGAGCGGATCCGGGGGGCGACAAGGGGGCGGGCTTCACGGAGGCTCGCATCAAAACCCGTCCTACCGCCCGAGTCGACACCCCGCCATTTCGCGACCTCTCTCAGCACGGTACTCCGCCCGCGCCCCGACGCCCGGAGGGTCGGGGGGCAGGCGACCGGAGGGCCGGTCGGTGTCACTCGTCGAGCAGTTCGACGTTCCAGTACGAGATGTCCGCCAGGTGCAGGAACGGCAGCCACTCCCGGTACGTGACCTTGCGGATGGCGCCACGGAACAGCGGCGTCCAGCGCGGGCGCACGGGCTTCTTGAGCAACCGCATCCCGGCCTGTTCCGGTGTTCGACCGCCCTTCTTCAAGTTGCAGGGGACACAGGAGCACACCACGTTCTCCCAGGTGGTCTTTCCGCCCTGGGTGCGCGGGTTCACGTGGTCCAGGTTCAGCTCGCTGCGAGGAAGCTGCTTGGAGCAGTACTGGCAGGTGTCGTTGTCACGCGCGTAGATGTTGAGGCGCGAGAAGCGCACCTTCGCGCGGGGCAGGTGGTCATACGCGCCGAGCACGAGCACGCGGGGCACGCGGATGGTGCGGTCGATGGTGGTGATGCTGTCCTGCGTGGCGCTCAGGGCGGCCCAATCTTCGAACTCGTACAAGCGGTACTGCGCGTCAATGGCCTTCGCGACGCCCTGATACAGCAGTGAGAACGCCCGTTTTACCGACGTCACATGAACCGGTTGATAGTACCGGTTGAGCACGAGCACGGCGCTGTTGATCATGGCTGGCTTCCCGAACGGGCGGCCGCCACGGATTGCGCGACCACACCCAGGTCCTCCTCTGAGAGACACCGGACGTCGAGAACCACCTCGCCATCCGCGATCCTGCCAATAACCGGCACCTCGCCGCTGCGCAGACGTTCCAGGAATACTTCCGGCGCTCCAACGGTGAGGCTGCAAGCGTAGGAAGGCAACCGGGCCAACGGCATGGCCCCCCCTCCCACCTGTCCATCCACGGACACCGCCCGTGCTGTGACACCGTGCGCTTTGAGCAAACTCAACAAGCGGTCAGCCCGGGCGCTCAACACCTCTGGCTGCTGGACGAGCAGGCTTTGCGTGGGAACCGCTTCGGGGCGGCCATCCCGGTACAGCTCGAGCGTCGCTTCCAGCGCGGCGACCGTCATCTTGTCGACACGCAATGCGCGTGTGAGCGGGTGGGATTTAATGCGCTGGAGCAGGTCCTTCCGGCCCACGATGACGCCGGCCTGCGGTCCACCCAGAAGCTTGTCGCCAGAGAACGCTACCACATCCGCGCCGGCGCTGATGGCGTGCCCCACCGTGGGCTCCGGTGTGAGCCCCGGCCCGACCAGGGGCACGAGCGCTCCAGAGCCCAGGTCCTGGAACACGGGCACGCCGCGGGCCCGGCCCAACTCGGTGAGTTCCGCGAGGGAAGCCTCTTCCGTGAAGCCGACGAGGGCGAAGTTGGAGCGGTGCACCTTCACGATGAGGCCGGTGTCAGGGCTCAGGGCATTGGCGTAGTCCGCGCGGCGGGTGCGGTTGGTGGTGCCCACTTCCACGAGCTTCGCGCCGGACTGACGCATGACGTCCGGCACGCGGAAGCCGCCGCCGATTTCGACGAGCTCCCCGCGTGACACGACGCACTCACGGCCGGAGGCGAGCGCGGCGAGGACGAGCAGCACGGCGCCCGCGCAGTTGTTGACCACGAGCGCATCCTCCGCGCCCGTGAGCGTGCGCAGGAGGCCCACGAGGGGCGCGTACCGGCTGCCGCGCTCTCCTTCGTCCAGGTCGTATTCCAGGTTGGAGTAGCCCCGCGCGACGGCGACGACGCGCTCCACGGCTTCGGGAGCGAGCGGCGCGCGGCCCAGGTTCGTGTGCAGCACGACGCCGGTGGCATTGCGAACCGGCCGAAGGTTCGGCGTGGCCAGGGACGCGAGCGCGGCCTCCACGTCCGCGTCCTCGAAGGGCCGCGCGTCACCGTCCAACAGGCGCGCACGCACGCGTTCGACGGCGAGCCGCAGGGCCGCCACCGCACGCGCATGAGGAAGGTTCGCGAGCCGGGGTTCCAGCGACGGCCGCCGCAGGAGTTGTTCGATGGAGGGAAGGTTGCGCAACAGCGCGTTCTTCCCTTCCGAGGGGGTCATCGCAGCTCCCATAGAGCAAAGCACATCAGCTATGCTGACAGCCGCAGTAGAATAGCGGCAAACGGACATCTACGTATCCGTCCTGAGCAGCTCATTCAAAATAACTCTTCGCAAGCGACAGCCCTAATCCCCGCCGGACACCTACCCATGACTACAGCAGCCAAGAAAAACCAACCGCCACAAAACGAAACCAACCAATCTAACCTACTCAACAACATACTCGGGCGTGGCTACTTCCCCCGAGAACTACCAGAATGCTTCTCAACCCGCCTATTCGCAAACGCTTTAACAGCCCAACCAGGCAATCTACCCCAAGTATGGATTCAATCCACAACCAAACCACCAATCCTACGATCAGCGCACCACAACCTAGCAAGAGCCGGCACACTAAGAAGGCGCCTCTCAATACCGCACCCTGTCTCCTATTTCGCGCTCGCCTCCGCCCTCGACAAGCACTGGCCCTCAATAAGCTCACACATTCACACATCACCCCTGTCGCGTAGCAAGCCCGTTGCCGGAAAAGTGCGCGCATTAGAGACAGAGACAGGATTCAGCCAGCTACCCGAACATCGAGTTCAATATCGCAGACGAGGCCGCTACATCCTACAGGCCGATATCTCTCAATTTTACCACTCACTTTACACTCACTCCATTCCCTGGGCACTCCATGGAAAGGCAACAGCAAAAAAGAATCAATCTAACAGCACCCTCACCGGAAACATCCTTGATGAGCTAGTTCGCAGCGGCCAAGACCGCCAGAGCATTGGAATCCCCATTGGCCCTGATTCATCCCTGGCATTGGCAGAAATCCTAATGTCCTCAATCGATCTCCAGGTAGACGAGGACATAGATTATGCAGGCGCATATCGATTCGTCGACGACTGGGAGATGTCATTCACCAACCTCTCTCGCGCCGAAAAAGGCCTCGCACAACTGCAACAAATACTGGGGGACTGGGAGCTAACGCTGAATCCCAAGAAAACACGAATCTTAGAGCTACCACTAAGCCTAGAATCACCATGGGCAACTGAAATCAGCCAGTTCAAGCTGATCACTAAAGGCAAAAGGGCTCGCGCAAGCATAATACATTATTTTGATCTTGTATTTCGACTAGCAGCCCTACATCCAGACGAATCAATCATAAAGTACGCAGTTGGGCGAATTCGCTACGAGGCGCCAGTAACAGAAACGTGGGACCTACTCGAATCCCTTCTATTTCAATCCGTCAACGCCGAGCCTGGAATTCTCAGCTACGTACTAGAGATCATCGAGAATCATTTTCGCGCAGGATGCACGCTCGACAAAACAGGATTAGCACGACTGCTATCCGATCAAATCGTCCGACATGCGCCACAAGGACATGGTAGCGAAGTGCTCTGGAGTCTCTGGGGTGCCTTGCGATTCGACATCCGCCTAAATAGCTCAGCCGCCCGATCGGTCCAGAAAATCCAAGACTCTTTCATCGGAATACTAGCTCTGGACTTGATTCATCGAGAGAACTTAGAAGCGCCCAAAGAAACTGCTTGGTGGGAAAGCCTGATGGACCCAGCAGCTCTTGCCGGGAACCACTGGCTTTTGTCGTACGAAGCCGGGATTAAAAAACTCCTAAAAGGAGGAAAGGCACACATCATCAAAAATGCGCATTTCAATTTCCTCAAGTCAGCCGAAGTATCGTTCTACATTCCGGTCGAGAAGATTGGAAAGCACAACAAAGAAACCGAATTCACTTCTCCCCAACTCATAATCAACCGTGTCGGGTACGAGGACACATGAAACACAGATAAAAACCAACACATAGGTATAAATTCAAATTCGCCAGACGCCAAGCCGAGCAACTACATTCGCAACGTTCGTCATCACTGACATTCAAAGACACACTCGACGTTCGATCGTCAAAGCAGGGCACCTGCGATAATCAATTCAAATACAAGCCACACCCGAAGCTTCTTAGTTTTCTCAATATCCGCCGTAGGGCACGGTGATGGCTTCCATGTAGTGGCCTGAGGGGTCCTGGAAGTACACCCCTCGGCCGCCATCGTGGGTGTTGATTTCACCGGAGCGCTGACCGCGCGGGTCGGCCCAGTGCTGGATCCCGCGCTCACGGATCTTGGCGATCAGCGAATCGAACACGTCGTCCGACACGAGGAAGGCGTAGTGCTGGCCGGGAAAGTCGTTTTCGGACTGCGCGTAGTCGAGCGTCACTCCGTCGGCCAGCTTGACCGCCAGGAAGTACCCGGCAGGCTGGGGCTCCGGAAGCCCCAGCAGCTCCGCGAGGAAGTTCGCGGAGCGCACCTTGTCCTTCGCGGCAACAACGGTGTGATTGAAACGGACGGTCATGGATGGAGCCCCCAAAGAGCCCCCATCCATACCATCGCATCTCAAGGGATGCCCAGAGTGCGGGCACTCACCCTGTCTGCTTGAGCGCCTGCGGCCACAGCTCCGCCAACGCGGCGCGCAGGCCCGTCGCACTGGGGAAACGGTCCTCGGGCCGCTTCTGTATCAATCGCAGCACGAGCTGTTCGAAGGACTCCGGCAGGTCCGGACGCAGCTTCCGGAGCGGCGCCGGTGCCTCCTGGACGTGCAGGAACATCAGCGGCACGGGCTGCGCGTGGCGGAACGGCAACTGCCCCGTGAACAGCTCATACGCCACCACGCCCAGCGCATACAGGTCCGTGGCCGGTGACACGCCCGTCCCCATCACCTGCTCCGGCGCCATGTACTCCGGCGTGCCCAGCGTCGCGCCCTGCGCCGTGGCGCCCACCACATGCGTGCTCTTCGCGAGCCCGAAGTCCATCAGCTTCAGCACCCCGGTGCGCGTGATGAAGAGGTTCCCGGGCTTCACATCCCGGTGCAGCACCCCGTGCGCATGCGCATGCTCCAGCGCCACGGTGGCGTGCGTCAGCCACCGCAGGGCACTGGCCAACGTGGGACGCCCTTCGAGCAGCAACTGCCGCAGGTCCCTGCCCTCCAATAACTCCACCGTCAGGTAGTGCCGCTCCCCGTCCCAGCCCACGTCGAAGACATGCAGGATGTTGACGTGCTCCAGCGCCCGGGCGTGCTCCACCTCCTGCCGGAAGCGCGTCACCATCGCCTCGTCCGCGTGGGGCACCGCCAGCACCTTCAGCGCCACACGCTGCCCCTTCTTCAGGTCCAGCGCCTGGTACACCGTCGACGTGCCTCCCACGCCCAGCCACTTCTCCACCCGGTAGCGCTCCGCCACCACCTGCCCTGGAACCAGTCCCAGGGCCGCGGGCCCAGGCGGCGTCACCGCGCCTTGAATCAACGTGCCCATCGGGGACATCGGCGGCGTCACCTGATGGAACGTCGCCTCCGTCCCGTCCGACACCGGCGTCCTCTCGGGCCGTGGATACCCCTGCGCGTCCAGCTTCTCCGCGCTCAGGTACGTCACACCCCCGGAGTCCTCATCCTTCAAACGCACCAAGCTCCCTCCCCTCTCAAGACTCCAGCAGGGAGACGGGGGCCGGCGCACCGGTGCCCTCGATGTCCAGGTGCGGCGTGGGCAGGTTGTATTCAGCGGCGGCGATGGTGGCCTCCACCAGGATGGGGCCTGAAATCTCCTGCGGCTCGCCCTGGCAGAGGACATCCACCACGTGCTCCAGGGTCCACTTGCCCATCCGGTGCACTTCCAGCCGCTTGCCATTGAACCGGGCCGTGTCCGACAGCTGGTCGCTCGCGTTGAGCTTGGCCTCCACGGAGTCCCCCAGGTAGCCGCGTGCCACCGCCAGCACCCGGTCCACCACCGTGTTCCAGGCCTGGAGGAACGAGCGGTCCTGCGCCTCATCGATGATGTCCAGGCCCACCTGGAGCCGCTCCATGCGCTCCAGGAACTGCTGCACCAGCTTGCCCCGGATGACGCGGCCGTGCTGCGGGGCGATCATCTCCACCGCGGGCGTGAGCTTGCGAATGGCCGCCACCGCGCGCACCAGCGCCGAGTTCACCGGCATGTAGATCTGATGGAACGCCCGGATGCCCGTCCAGTCGGACTCCTCCGCCCACAGGCCCTGCGCCTTGGAGTCCGTGAGCCCACCGAACAGGTCCCCGGTGAAGAGCACGCGCGTGTGCGGGTCATAGAGCATCACCGCGCCCCGGAAGTGGCAGAAGGGCGACGGCACCGGCAGCAGCTTGTGCCCCGTGGGCACGCTCAACCCGTTGGAGAACTTCTCCGTGGGGATGAAGCGGTTGCGCGGCAGGTTGAAGTGGACGATGAGCCGCCACGTGTCCTCCGAGCACAGGATGCTCGCGCGCGGCGAATAGCGCGCGGAGATGATCGCCGCCGACGAGCCCACGTCCGGATCCTGGTGGTTCACGAAGAGCGCGGACAGCCGGTCCATGCCCCCAATCAACGACACCACCTTGGTGTGGATGGTGGAGAAGTCGCTGCTCGACCCGGGGTCGATGAGGAGGTTGAACTCGGAGGGTTTCTTCGTGCGCACGTCCGTGCCGCGAAAGCGCCGCAGGTACGGGTTGGCGAAGAAGATGCCGCCGGGCTCGCGCTTCCCGACCCAGAAGGTCTCGGGGGCGATTTCCACGGCGGTGCGGTTGAGGTCGGAAGGTGGATTCGGGGCGGGAACGTCGCTGTGGCTCATGGCGTGTTGTCCTTCACGCAAACGAGAGGGGGGAGGACTGCCCCCAGAGCCTATCAGCCCGCGTCCACCCCGACTGCCTGAATCCAGGCGCAGCGGACAGCGACATGAGCCTCGCTTCTCGCTGCCCTCCCCTCAGTCAATGAGGACCAGACGAGTCCCCAATCCGGAGACCGCCCTCAAGGGGCTTCCTTCGAGATGCCGATGTGGCGCTTCGGGAAGGGAACGGGCTCCGCGGAGTCGTGATACTTCGTGAAAACCAGGGTGTTCCGCTCGCTCCGGCCCTGGTTCGCGCCCAGCAACTCCTGGAAGCGGCCGACCAGCTCCTCCAGGTCGGGCAGCTCATGGACCCATGCATCCGGAAGCAGGCTCAGGTAGTCACCGCCGTTGTACCAGAGGTTCACGCTCTCCCCGACGACGGCGACCTCGTGGAAGGAGTGATAACCCTTGGTGATCATGACGGAGTACGCGGCGTAGAAGCACTTGAGCAGGTCCTCCCGCTTCGCATTGTGCCCCGCCCACTTCAGGGTGATGAGGTAGGTGCCCATGCCTCCGGAAATGCCGCCAATCATCGGCATGTCCAGCCGGTGCATCGCCACCGACGCCTCATCCAGGGCATTCCCGGTGCTGTCCATGGGGCGCCACAACCCCACACCCGTGGTGTTGAAGAAGGGAGGAATCAACATGTCCTCCACATACCCGAGGTAGGGATTGGAGACGTCGATGGTGCGGTTGCCCTGGACCGCCCAGACACCGCCGTACTTTCCGCTGTAGTTGGTGTGCACGGTCAGCGAGTGGCCAGGCCCGGTGTGCTGCCGCTCCTGCCGCGAAACCGAGGGGTTGCCCTCCTTGACGGGATCGAACCAGCCCGGCTTGCCCGCCAGCTTGTACTTCGCCCAGTCCTCCATCATGTGGCTGATGAGCCAGGTCGTGTCACTGCCCGTGAACCGGAGGCCCTCCGGCGTGAGCTTCGCGACCGGGGCAACAGCGGAGGCGGACGGCTTGGGCGCGAACTTGTGCGGACGCGTCACGAAGTCGCCAAAGTTGTAGATGGCGGTGAGCTGTTCCTCGAAGAAGTTCTCGTAGTTCTCCGGCAGGAACACCCGCTCGTAGTACGGCACCACCTGGGCATCCGGGATGACCTTGACGTTCGTGTCCGTCACGATGGGATACGCGATGGGCCCATTGTTCAGCTTCCGGGCGTTGTACGCCTGCACGGCGTTCGCATCGCCCTGGAAGCACTGGAAGAGCGCCTTGTCCGTATCGGAAGCCTTCGCACGAAGGCTTCCCAGGACGATGGGCTTGAGGGTGGCGAGCGCCCTCAGGACGTTCTCCTTGAAGAACGCCTTGTTGCGGAACAGGACGGCCGCGAGCGCGCTCTCGAAGGCCACCTTCCAGCACGAGTTCATCATCACGTCGTGGTGGCTCTCCGCCCCGGGCCCCATCAGGGCGCTCCGGCCCCGGACCACGTCCTGGACCGTCTTGCGGAACAGCATGTCGATGTCCGCGTCCCGTTCGCTGATGGGCGGCTGGTTCGCGCTCGCCTGGGCGACGTTGAACTGGCTGACCAGTTGCTGCTTGGACAACGGCGTGTTCGGGTCCAGCGTCCGCCCCAGCCCCGCGAGGAATTGATGGAGCGCCGCCCGCTGTCTTTGATTCATGTCGCCCTGCCTCCAGTCCATGCGTGACGTCCGGACCAGCAATCAGGGTTCCATGACACGACGCCGGACACCACGACCTGGCACAACGGTCCGCTTCACGCCGGGCCCACTGCGCCGCGAGCACGGCGCACGGGCCCGTCGTGTCAGGAAGGACTCAACCCCAGGGCCGCAGCCAGAGCATGTACCCGGCGAGTCCCAGCTGGACCCCGAGCGTCATCAGCGATCCCACCATCTGGACGCGGCTG
The DNA here is from genome assembly GCF_003612065.1 of Corallococcus sp. CA047B. Taxonomy (NCBI): domain Bacteria; kingdom Pseudomonadati; phylum Myxococcota; class Myxococcia; order Myxococcales; family Myxococcaceae; genus Corallococcus; species Corallococcus sp. CA047B. The sequence continues at coordinate 8,711 of NZ_RAWD01000052.1, read as the reverse complement.
GCGGCGATCAGCCCGAACGCATGTGCTCCCCGCGCGACGAGCAGCGCGCCGCCAAACGCATGGAGCGCCATCGAGTTGCCGCCGCACAGCTCCGTCACCAGCAGCAGCAGGAGCGCCAGGGGCACGTTCTCCACGTTGTTGCCGTGCGCGCGGATGGCGGCGATGAGGTCGGCGTGTCCTCCATCGCCCCGCCACAGGTTGTACCTGCCGCGCACCCGGCTGACGTTGATGCTGAGCCCCACCGTGAGAAAGAGATTGAAGGCGGCGTAGAGCGCCGTCACGGGGACCGCGAACAGGTGCGTCCCCAGCAAGGGATTCGTCAAGGGGTGTTCCTCCACGACAAGAGGCGCGGACCGTAGCCGTTCCCAGCCCGTCGTGGAGGCCCATGTCACGCCCCCGGCTTCAGCGGACGCCGGACTCCACGCCCGGACGGTCGTCGAACAGCTGCACCCACCGTCCGTCGAACCCGCCGTTGGCCGGCAGGTACCACGCGCCGGGCAGCCAGAAGCCCTGCTCCACGCCGTCCGACGAATCCGTCACGCCCGTGTGCACGAAGTAGTCGTGCTGCCACCAGTACGCATTCGTCGAAGCCGCGTACCCGCTGGCGCTCGCCCGCGTCTGGCCCCGCGAGTCCACCACCGTGCTGGACCAGGACCTGTCGTGGAAGACACTGGACCCGCCGCCGCCCGTGTCCGACGCCTTGTCGTTGAGCTCGAACGTGCCGAAGAACCACTTCTTCGACGGGTAGCCCTCGCGGTCGTCCTCGTTCTCGATGTCGCGCGTCTTCGTGAAGAAGCGCTGCAGCCCCGGGCCCACCTCCGCCTGTCCCGCCTCGTTCACGATGGGGCTCTCCAGCAGGAAGGTCTCCGACGCGGAGGGCAGCCAGTGCGTCGCGTAGCCGCCCTGCTCCCAGTGCGTGGGCAGGATGTCCGCGATGTCCTGCAGCTCGTACGTCACCCGCTTCACGGCGGGCCAGTTGGCCGTGCTCCCGTTGTCGTAGCGGGTGGCCAGCGCGTCCGCCGTCGCGTACCGCACCGGCTGCGCGTTGAACGCCGCCACCGCCGCCGCGTCGTCCTCCGGCACGAACGCGATGTGCAGCTTCTTGCGGCCGTCGTCGTTGTTCACGTCCGCCTCCGCCTTCCCGCCCGTCGCCATCCGGCCCGCGAAGAAGGAGTACGGCTCGGTGACGAAGCGCAGCTCCTGGCCGTGCGCCGCCAGCAGCTTGTCGGACCACTCCGCCTGCCAGATGAGCAGGTGGCTGCCCGTGCCCGTCTGCATGAACTGGAGGTCCGTGCTGCCCTGCCGGCGCACCACGTTGCGCTTGTGCTGCGTCACCACCGCGTACGCCACGGACTCCCCGCTGCCCGGGTTGCCCACCACGTTCTTCACCTGCAGCTCCACCCGCTCCCAGTCGTGGAGCTGGTAGTCGCCCGCCGCGTTCTTATCCAGCGCGTGATACAGGTGATACACAAGGATGAGGTTCTTCCCCCCGTCCATGTATTCGATGAGCGACGTGTAGAGCGTGGGCCGGATGCGCCACCTGTCGAAGGCGCTCGGCCCCGCGCGCGACGCGTCCACGTACTGGGGGATCTGCTTCCAGTGCAGCTTGTTGTTGGAGAAGTCCCCGTCCTGGTCGAAGTCGAAGTTCGTCAGCCAGTCGTAGCCGTGCCGGCCGTCGTTCGCGTTCGCGCGCTTGAAGATGAGCGGCGCGTAGTAGCGCAGGAACGCCTGGCGCTGCTCCTTCGTCAGCGACCAGCTCTGCGCCGCGGCCAGCGCGGGCCAGCACAGGCCCGTCAGCATCACCGCCAGGACGACGAAGGGACCGACTCTCTTCGGAAGTGGGTTCATGGGCGGCCGAGGAAATCACGGCCCGCCCATCTCCCTCCATGAAGAATGCTCGAATTCAGGCTTCAGCCTGGATTCCGCACTTTAACGCGATGCGCTGGGCATCACCGGCACCTTGGGCACGCGACCGTAGAGCAGCTGGTACGTGTTGTAGGAGCGCAGCACGCGCTTGATGTAGCCGCGCGTCTCCGCGATGGGGATCTCCTCCACCCACGCATCCAGCGCCAGGTCCGGGTTGGCCGAGCGCCACCGGTTCACCGCGCCGGAGCCCGCGTTGTAGCTGCCCACCGCGTAGGGCGTGTGCCCCTTGAACTGTTTGATGAGCCCGCCCAGGTAGTGCGCGCCGAAGCGGATGTTGAGCTCCGGCTGGAGCAGCGATTCCACGGTGAACTTCTTCACCTTCAGGTCGCGCGCCACGCCCTTCGCCGTCGCCGGCATCAACTGCGTGAGGCCCATGGCGCCGGCCCAGGAGAGGGCCTTGGGGTCCAACGCGCTCTCCTCGCGCATCAGCGCCTGGAGCAGGTCCGGCTCCACGCCCGCGGGCACGGTGTGCTTCTCGATGAGGTCGCGGAAGGCATTGGGATAGGCCACCTCCCACACCGGCCGCGTCTGCGCGGTGATGCGGCCGCTCAGGTCCTTGCGCAGCGCGAGCCGCGCGATGGCGTGCGCCGAGCGCGCATCCCCGGACTGCGACAACACCATCACCAACAGGCGCATGGACTCCGGCGGCTGGCTGGAGCGGTTGACCAGCATCAGCTCCGAGGACACCGAGTCCGGGAAGCCCAGGCGCAGCAGCTCCACGCCCGCGCGGAAGTGCGGATCCTCCCCCATGGGCCCGGCGAACATCGGCCAGGGGCTGGCGGACTCCGGCACCTCGAAGATGGACGCCGACACGCGCTCCAGCCGGGGCTTGTCCAGCTCCCCCAGCTTCGAGCGCGCCATCAGCCCGTAGTAGGTGGCCGGGTGCTCCACCGCGAGCTGCTCCATCAGCTCCGCGGCGCCCTGGATGTTGCCGCGCTCCTCCAGCGTGCGGGCCCGCCAGTACCGCGCGCGCTCCACGTCGTAGGACTCGTCCGCGGTGGCGAACTGCGCCTCGATGCGGTCCAGGAAGGAGAAGCCCCCGTCCTCCGCCTTCGACGTGCGCGCCACCCAGAACGCCTTGAACAGCGCTTCACCCAGGAAGTCGCCCTTGGGGTACAGCCGCGCCAGCTCGTCCAGCCGCGCCATCGCCTCCTTGGGCCGGGACGTCTTCACGTACAGGTCCGCCGCGTAGAAGAGCGCGTCGTCCGCGAACGAGTGGTCCGGGAACTCGCGCGCCAGCCGCTCGTACGTCTCCGTGCCGCGCGCCTGATCCACGATGGAGCGCGACGAGCCCAGCACGTACAGCGCGCGCGCCAGCAGGTCGCGGTCCTTGCACTGCTCCACCACGGGCGTCAGCACCTGGATGGCCCGCGTGTGCTGGCGCTCCTTGCGCTGGCCCTTGCCGAAGGCGAAGTGCGCCTTGCACGCCAGCGCGTCCGGCAGCTTCAGCGACGGCAAGAGCGGCTCCAGGATGGCCAGGCCCTGCTTGTTGCGGTGCGCTTCGATGAGCGCCTCCGCGCGGCCCACCTTCGCGTCCAGCGGCGGCGTCTGCCCCTTGAGGCGCTTCTCCACCTGCTTGACGATGGGCGACAAAGGCTGGCTTGCCCACAGGCGCCAGAGCGCGGCGCGCTCCGCGTTGCGGTCCTTCTTCTCCACCGCGAGGTCCGCCGTGGCGATGAGCGCCTCGGCGCCCACGTTGCGGCCCCAGCCCGTCATCGCGCGCAGGGTCAGCGGCGTCAGCGCCTCCATGGCGCCGTCGTAGTCCTTCTTCTTGCGCAGCACGCGGGCCAGCCCCAGGCGCGCGTCCACGTACATCCGCGAGTCCGCCGGCACCTGCTTGAAGCTGGCCGCCGCGTCGTCCAGCCGGCCCTGGGACTCCAGCGCCACGCCCGCGTGCGTGAGGCAGCGGTCCTTCAGCGCCGGGTAGTCGTTGGCCAGCGCCGCCATCTCCGTCGCCGCGGCCTTGTCATCCCCGGCACGCACCGCCGACAGCGCGCGCAGGTAGCGCACCGGAGGGCTGTCGCCCTCGCCCTCCAGCAGCGTGCGCGCCTTGGCGTACTGGCCCTTGTCGAACGCGTCCTTCGCGTCCTTCTTCTTGCCCTCGCCGAAGTACGGCGTCAGGTCCTCCAGCCCGTAGCGGCGGCCCCGGTGCACCACCGGCGTGGGCGGCGCGAGGCCGGGGAACGCCGGGTTGAGCACCTGCACGTAGCCCCCCGGCAGCGGGGCCTTGTCCGCGTCAGGCGGCGGCGAGAGCTGCGCCTCCGACGGCGCGCTGTCCGTGCGCGTCGTGGGCGCCTGATCCGTGTCGTCCGTGGACGCCGCGCCCGCGAGCCCTGTCGGGACCGTGGCCGGAGCCTGCTGCGCCGGCGTCACGGCCGGCGGCGTGGCGGCCTGCGTCGCAGCGGCCGGGGGCGCGGTGGAGACGGTGGGGGCAGGAGCCTGCGCGGACAGGAGGGCCGCGGAGGCGAGGAGGGCGAGATGCTGGAGGGAGACTTTCATTCGCGGGGGCCTCGGGGACCCTGGGTGATGCGCTCGGGCACGCCCGAGGACAACTGGGGGCACATGGAAAATTTCCAGCCCCCGTCAGAGGTTAGACTGTCCGCCTGCACATGGATATCCGCACACAGAGCGCACTGCTTGCTTCCATCATCGGCCTGGCGCTGGGCGTGTCCATGTTGTTGCGCCCCGGCCGTCCACGGGTGCTCACCCTCTACTCCGTCTTCACGCTGACGGTCGCCGGGTACTACCTCAGCCTCTTCTTCCACAGCATCTTTCCTGCCCAGGACTACCCCTGGGTGTCACGCATCGCACTCGGGTCCACGGTGCTCGTCGTCTCCCTGGTGCCCGGGGCGGCGGTCTCCTTCTTCCTCGAGTTCCTGGGCGTCAGCAAAGGCACCCATCTGGTCGGTCGGCGGCTCGCCCTCCTGTCCGCCGTGCTGGGGCTCACCGTCGCCGTCACGCCGTTGGCGGACAAAGCATGGGCGCGGGTGGCGATGGGGACCTGGGTGCTGGGGGCCCTGTTCACCTCCGTGTCGCTGCTGGTGCACCGGGTGCGGACGACGGAGTCGCGCATCGAGCAGTTCCGGCTGGCGTACCTGGCCATCGGCGCGGGCGCGGCGGTGCTGTTCTCCGGCCTGGACTACCTCTCCCGCTACGACATCCCCTTCCCCACGCTGGGCCCCGTCTTCGCGACGCTCTACCTGTTCTTCCTCGCGCAGACGCTGTTGCGGCTGCGGCTGATGGACCTGCACGAGCTCCTGGGGAAGATCGCCTCGCAGACGGTGCTGGCCATCATCCTGGCCGCGGTCTTCACGGTGCTCACCGCGTGGGTGGACGAGAACACGTCGCTGTTCGTCTTCAACACGGTGGTGGCCGCGTTCGTCATCCTCATCCTGTTGGATCCGCTGCGCGCCAAGGTGGAGGAGATGGTGGTGCGCATCTTCTTCCGCGAACGCTTCGCCCTGCTGGGCACGCTGGGCGCCCTGCGCGTGCGGATGACCGCGGTCATTGAAATCTCCGAACTGGCGCGCGTGGTGCTGGACGCGCTGCACGAGACGGGGCGCGTGACGCACGCGTCGGTGTACCTGATGGCGGAGGACCGGCCCGGCTACCGGCTGCTGGACTCGCGAGGCCCCCTGCCCGTGCCGCTGCTGGACACGGCGGCCGCTCGCGGCGTGCTGTTCGCGGTGGCGAGCGGGCAGAAGGCGGTGCTGCTGGAGAACGTGGAGCGCCGCATCTCCGTGATGCGGGTGCAGGCGGTGGAGGGCAAGCGCTTCCGCGATGAGCTGAAGCGGCTCAACGACACGCGCGCGGCGCTGCTCCAGATGCGCGCGGGCATCAGCGTGCCCCTGATGAGCAATGATCGGGTCATCGGGTTCCTGAACCTCTGGGATGAGCGGGTGCCGGAGGCGTACGCGTCCGATGAGATCGCCCTCATCCTGGAGGTCTCCGAGCGGATGGCGACGGTGCTGGAGAACTCCAAGCTGTACGAGAAGATCCGCGAGCGCGACCGTCTGGCGGCGCTGGGTGAGATGGCGGCGGGTCTGGCGCATGAAATCAGGAACCCGCTGGGCGCCATCAAGGGCGCGGCGCAGTGCCTGGACCCCAAGAAGCTGCCGGGCGAGGACGGCGAGTTCCTGGACGTGATTGTCGAGGAGGTCAACCGGCTCAACGGCGTGGTGACGGCCTTCCTGGACTACTCGCGGCCGCTCAAGCAGAGCTTCGGGCCCACCGACCTCAACGAGGTGGTGACGCGCACGATGCGGCTCATCCAGAACGACATGCCGGCCTCGGCGGAGCTGGCGGTGGAGCTGGACCTGAGGCTGCCGCGCGCGGACGGCGACGCGGAGCAGCTCAAGCAGGTGCTCATCAACCTGGTGCAGAACGCGGTGCAGGCGATGGGCTCGCAGAAGGGCTGCATCACGGTGCGCACGGAGAAGCCGGAGCGCTTCGGGGACTTCCGCAGCGCGGCCGGCGAGTTCGTGGAGGTGCGCGTCACCGACAACGGCCCGGGCATCCCGGTGGATCAACAGCCGCACATCTTCGTGCCCTTCTTCACGACGAAGCAGAAGGGCACGGGGCTGGGGCTCGCGGTGAGCCAGGCCATCGCGGAGGCGCACGGCGGCCACATCGATGTGGACGTGGGGCCCCTGGGCGGCGCGCGCTTCACGCTGTCGCTGCCCGCGCCCTCGCGGGAACAGGAGGCAGCGGCATGAGCCTGCCGGAGGCACGTGGAGGGGCGATGGACGCGAGGCCCGAGGTCCTCGTGGTGGACGACAAGGAGAACATGCTCAAGCTGTTCGCGCGCATCCTGGGCGACGCGTACGCGGTGACGACGGCGCCGGACGGAGCGCGGGCGCTGGCCCTGCTGGCCTCGCGCGCGTTCGACGTGGTGGTGACGGACATCCAGATGCCGGGCGCGGACGGCTTCACGGTGCTGCGCGAGGTGAAGCAGAGCGCGCCGGACACGGAGGTGGTGCTCGTCACCGCCTACGCGAGCGTCCCCAAGGCGGTGGAGGCCATCAAGCAGGGCGCCTACGACTACCTGTCCAAGCCCTTTGATCCGGACGAGGTGGCGCTGGTGGTGGCGCGCGCGCTGGAGCGCCGCCGTCAGAAGAAGGACGCGGCGGGGCTCCAGGCCCGGGCCTCGCGCATGCCGGACTTCCACGGCCTGCGCGGCACCAGTCCCGCGCTCCGGAAGACGCACGCGCTGCTCGCGCAGGTGGCGGCGCGCGACCTGACCGTCGTGCTCACCGGGGAGACGGGCACGGGCAAGGAGCTGGCCGCCCGCGCGCTGCACCGGGAGAGCCCGCGCAGGGACAAGCCCTTCGTCGCGGTGAACTGCGGCGCGCTGCCCGCGGACCTGGTGGAGAGCGAACTGTTCGGTCACGCGAAGGGGGCCTTCACGGGCGCGACGGGCGCGAAGGCCGGGCTCTTCGAGGAGGCCCACGGCGGGACGCTCTTCCTGGATGAAGTGGGCGACCTGCCGCTGCCGGTGCAGGTGAAGCTCAACCGTGCGCTGCAGGAGAAGGAGGTGCGCCGCGTGGGCACCACCACGCCGGTGACGGTGGACGTGCGCGTGGTGGCCGCGACGCACCGGGACCTCGCGGCGGAGGTGGCGCAGGGGCGCTTCCGCGAGGACCTCTACTACCGGCTGGACGGCGTGACGGTGCGGATGCCCTCCTTGCGCGAGCGGCGCGAGGACATCCCGCTCCTGGCGATGCACTTCCTGTCCACCGCGCGCCGGCCGGAGCTGGAGGGCTTCACGCCGGAGGCGCTCCAGGTGCTCACCGCCGCGCCCTGGCCGGGCAACGTGCGGCAATTGCAGAACGCGGTGGCGCGCGCGGCGGCGATGGCGACCGGGCCGCGCATCACCCCGGAGGACCTGCCCCCGGAGTCCGCCCCGGTGCGCCCCGCCGTGACGCCGGGGGCGCTCCCGACGCAAGCGCTGGCGAAGCGGCCCTACCGCGAGGCGGTGGATGAGGTGCGCGACGCCGTCTCGCGCGACTACCTCACCGCGCTGATGCAGGAGTTCTCCGGCAACGTCACCCACGCCGCCGAGCGCGCGGGCATGGAGCGCGAGAGCCTGCACCGCCTGCTCAAGCGCTACGGCGTGCGCACGGAGGACTTCAAGCGCGGCGAGCCGTCCTAGGCCACGTGCTTCGCGAGCACCTTGTCCAGCTCCTCCGCCTGCGCGCGCGCTTCCGCGTCGGAGGTCTTCATCGCCCGCGCCGTGAAGGTGCGCGCGCGGACCGCCTCCGTCTTCGCCAGGGCCATGGCCATGGCCAGGTTCGCCTGCGGATGGTCCGGGGACGCCGCCAGCACCGGCGTGAGGATCCGCACGGCCTGTTCGTCCTCCTGATGCTCCAGGTGGAACATGGCCAGGTCACAGGCCGGCCCCGGCGCCGTGGGGTCGCGCTGGAGCGCTTCCTTCAGCAGGGCCACGGACGCGGCCCGCTCCCCCTTGGCATCCAGCACCAGCGCGAGGCCGTGCAGGACCTCCACGGAGTCGGGCGCCTGCTTCCTCGCCTCCTCCAGGAGTCGTTGGGCCTCGGCGGTGTTGCCGGCATTCAGTTGGTCGATTCCCTGGCGGTACAGGTCACTTCCCACGGCATCCTCCAGTGCACCACGCGGCGCGTTGTCTCATTCTGCGCGACTTTGGAGCAGCGTCCGCAACTTTGGGCAGGCGATCCGCGAGAAATCGATAAGTCTTCACTCCAGGGTCCCCCATGATCATCGGCAACAAGCCCGTCCGCCCCCCGCAGACCTCCGGCACGGCCTCCACC
>NZ_RAWD01000529.1:0-3737 GCF_003612065.1 Corallococcus sp. CA047B | reverse complement strand
CTTGTTCATGGCGCCACCTCCCGCCCCTTCACCCGCGCACGCGAGCCTCCGGAATGGCCGGGGCCCCACCAGTTCAGGTCCCCCATGAGGCGCATCATCGAGGGGACGATGAGCACCCGGACCAGCGTGGCATCCAGCGCCACCGCGATGGCCATGCCCAACCCCATCGCCTTCACCACCACCACCGACGCCAGCGAAAAGGCCGCGAACACAGCCACCATGATGGCCGCCGCGCTGGTGATGAGTCCGCCCGTCTGCTCCAGCCCTTCGGCCACCGCGTGGGTGTTGTCCCCCGTGCGCAGCCACTCCTCGCGGATGCGGCTGAGCAGCAGCACCTCGTAGTCCATGGACAGACCGAACAGGGCGCAGAACAACAGGATGGGCAGCGACGGTTCGATGGGGCCGGGCTCGAAGCGCAAGAGCCGGTGCAGGTGCCCCTCCTGGAAGATCCACACCAGCGCCCCGAACGAGCCCGCCAGGGACAGCAGGTTCATCAGGAGCGCCTTGAGCGGCAGCACCACGGAGCGCAGGAGCACGAAGAGGACCACGCACGTCATCCCCATCACGAACCCCACCGCCGCGGGCGTGTGCTGCTTCACGAACGCTGTCGCGTCCACGTCCGAGGCCGTCTGTCCTCCCACCCGCAGCCGCCCGTCCCCCACCGCGCGGTCCTCGCGCAGCGCCCGCACCAGGTCGCGCGCCTCGCGGCTGCTGGGCGCCGAGGACGTCAGCACCTGCAACACCGCCACGCTCCCGGTGAGGTACGCGGCGCGCGCGGCCCGCAGCTCCGGCGGCACGGCCCGCGGGGGCGCTCCCGCCATCTGTTGGACGGTGGCCCGGTCCATGCCCGGCACCAGGTCCACCGCGCTCTCCACGCCCACCACGCCCGGCAGGGAGGCGATCCTCCGGCTGGCATCGAAGAGGGCGCCAGCGCGCTCCGGCGTGAAGGCATCGCCGGAGGGGAACTCCACCGCCACCAGCACGCGCGTGGCGGCCTCGCGCGGAAACAGCCGGGCCAGCGTCCGCGCGCCCTGGCGGGCCTCCGTGTGTTCGGGCAGGGCCGTGATGTCCGTGGCCGCCAGCTCCAGGCGCCGGAAGGGCAGCCCCATGGCCAGCAGGAGCGCCAGGGTGGGCAGCAGCACCCACCAGGGATGCCGCATCACCCAGGTGGCCAGCGCGTGCCATGCACCGCCGCGCCGGTTCGGATGCGCGAAGGGCAGCTTCCCCCGGTCCACCCTCGGCCCCAGCCAGGCGAGCAGCGCGGGCAGCACGGTGAGCGCGAAGAGCACCGCGAAGGCCACCACCAGCGCGCCCCCCAGCCCCATGGCGCTCAGGTACGAGCCGCGAAAGAAGAGCAGGCCCGAAAGCCCCACCGTGACGGCGAGCCCGGAGAACGCCACCGCGCGTCCCGCCGTGTCCAGCGTGCGCGCCAGGGCCTCCTGCGTCGTCAGCCCATCCGCCAGCTCCGAGCGGAAGCGGCTCACGATGAACAGCGAGTAGTCGATGGCCACCCCCAACCCGATGAGCGACACCACGTTGAGCGTGTACTGCGCCATGTTGGTGTAGCGCGACAACAGCAGCACGCCCGCCACGCCGCAGAGCACCGCCAGTCCGCCCACCACCAGCGGCAGCATGGCCGCCACCACCGTGCGGAACACCCACAGCAACACCAGCAGCGCCAGCGGGAACGAGAGCAGCTCCGCGCGCAGCAGGTCGTGCTCCAGCAGCTCGTTCAGAGCGTGCACGAAGGCCACCTTGCCGGTGAGCGTCGTCTGGAAGCGTGGATCCTCCAGCGCCGCGCGCACGGCGGGGAACGCGGCGGTCGCCTCGCGCTCGCCCCCCTTGAGCCGCACCAGCGCCAGCAGGTCGTGGCCCGTCTTCGACACGAAGCGGGCGCGGAAGGCCTCGGGGGCTCCCACGGGCGACACCACCGCTTCGACCTCCGGCAGCCGCTGCACGCGCTCCAGCACCGAGCCCACCGCCTGGGTGAAGCGCGGGTCGTCGGTCGTCCAGTCGTCGCGGTGGAAGATGACCGCCAGCGTCTGGTCCATCGAGCCCGCGGCGGCGCCCCGGGCCAGCGCCTCCGCCCGCGAGGACTCGATGCCGTCGATGGTGCCGGTGGTGAGGTGGCCTCCCTGGAGCAGCCCATACACAGCCAGCGCCAGGAGCACGCCGCCGCCGCCCAGCACCCAGCCCCAGTGCCGGTACACGCCCCGGGCCAGCCTGGCGAACAGGGAGGGTGACGCGCTCGTCGGCTCGCTCATGGCGCTGTCACGGCCTGGCAGGACGCGAGGATTTCGCGCGCGGTCTCCACCTTGACGCTGCCGCGCTCCACCAGCAGCCGCGCCACCTTCTCCACGTCCAGGCCCCGGGCCCCCGCGGTCACCGCGACACACCGCGCGTGCAGCGCCATGTGCCCCTTCTGGATGCCCACCGAGCCCAGGGCGCGCACCGCCGCGAAGTTCTGCGCCAGCCCCACCGACGCGAACACCATGGCCAATTCGCGCACCGTGGTGACGCGCAGCAGCTTGAGCCCCAGCTGCGCGCCGGGGTGCACCTTGATGGGCCCGCCCACCATGCCCAGCGCCAGCGGCAGCTCGATGCGCCCCACCAGGTGGCCCTGCTCCAGCGTCCAGCGGGACAGCGGCCCGTAGCGGCCCGTGCGGCACGCGTAGGCATGGGCCCCCGCCTCGATGGCCCGCCAGTCCTGCCCCGTGGCGATGGCCACCGCGTCAATCCCATTCATCACGCCCTTGTTGTGCGTGGCCGCGCGGTAGGGGTCGGCTTCCGCGAAGCGGCTCGCCTGGAGGATGCCCTCCGCGATGTCCTCGCCCGGCAGGTCGAAGTCCGCCAGCGCCGCCAGCGGGATGCGGCACGACGCGCGCGCCAGCCGCTGGTCCGCGAGGTTGGACAGGATGCGCACGTAGACGCGGCCCCCGGTGAGCTGCTCGATGAGCGGCGCCACCCCTTCCGCCATGGTGTTCAGCAGGTTGGCGCCCATGGCCTCCTGCGTGTCCACCAGCAGGTGCACGATGAAGAGCGGCTCCCCCTGCGGCCCCTCCGGCGCGGGCAGGATGCGCACCTGCACCTCCCGCGCTCCGCCGCCCCGCCGCTGGAGCGCCGGGTGGAAGCTGTTCGCCAGGGCGAGCAGCTGCTCCCGGTGCGCCAGCAGGCGCTCCCGGGCCAGCTCCGGCGAGCCGTAGCCGGTGAGCTGCACCTGGGCGATCATCATCGACGCGTCCGCGTCCGCGGTGAAGCCGCCCGCGTGGCGGACCACCTTCGCCGCGTACGACACCGCGGCCACCACCGACGGCTCCTCCACCGCCATGGGCACCAGGTGGTCGCGCCCGTTGACGGTGAGGTTCAGCCCCAGCCCCAGCGGCAGGGCGAACACCCCCACCGCGTTCTCAATCATCTGGTTGAGGATTTCGAAGGACGGCGAGCCCAGGGCCCGCAGCACGTGCAGTTCCTCCGGTGAGACATCCCCCCGCCGCGCCAGCTCCCTCCACCGCGCCTCCACATCGAGGCGGTGGAACCCCGGCAGGCGTGAGGACGGAATGTCCGGCAGGACCTCCGGCAATCCATCGTCCACCCCTTCCGACATGCGACGCCCCCCATCCCTTGGACCCGTGACGCCCCAAGGAAGTGGTGACGGCCACGGAGGTTGGGCAGGGGGCTCATCCCTGGGGGCGAGGTGGCACGGGACCGTGGGGCCCCATGCCTGTGGACCCCTGGGC
>NZ_RAWD01000528.1:0-3801 GCF_003612065.1 Corallococcus sp. CA047B | reverse complement strand
GTCCACCACCAGCCCCAGCCCGCCCAGGTTGAGCCGCCCCAGGGTGAGCTGTACGCAGAAGAGCGTGCGGCCATCGCGAAGCCGCTGGGGCCCCGTCCAGTGCGCCGCCTCGAAGACGTCCGCGCCCAGCTCCCCCAGCACCCGCGTCAGCACCGGGCCGCGCGTGCCCCGCAGCGACACGAAGCCCGCGCGCGCGTGCACCATCCGCGCGCACTGCGTGAGGAACACGTCCAGGCCGGTGTCCAGGTCCAGACCCCGCTCCAGACAGTCCTCGAGGATGTCGTCGGCCATCCGGTTCACGGCCGTCAGGCCGCGCAGGAAGGCGAGCTCTTCTTCCGGGGAATGGAACTCCACGCTCCCATCAATACCCGAAAAGCCGGCGCAGAGAAGCGCCCGGGAGGTGGGGCGTCAGACGCGCTCGCGGTCCAGGCGCACCGCCGAGGGCAGGCGCTCCGGCAGTTCCGGGGAGGCCCGGGTGACGGGGTGCTCCAGCATGCCGTGCCGGTCCAGCATGTGCTCCAGGTGCGCCACGCGGGCGCGCAGCCCCTCCAGCTCCCCGGCGGACACCTGCCCGCGGGCCTGGACCTCGCGCACGCGCAGCCACGTCTCCACCACGGGCTTGAGGGCGAAGCGCAGCGTGAGGCCGAGCAAAGGCACGCCGATGGTCATGCCGGTGACCATGATGACCATCACGGCTTCTGTCAGTTCCATGAGGGGGCTCCGAGGAAGAAAGAGGCGGACCCCGGGCCTACGAACGCAGGCGCCGGGCGATTGCAGGCCCCGGCGTTTTCCCACCGACCGGACAGCGGAGGCCCGGCGGAGTGTCAGCCGGACTTGGCCTGGTCGCTGTAGATGGCGTCGGCGATGCGGTAGGCGCTGCCCTCCAGGCGCTGGAAGGCTTCGCGCAGGGCGCCCGCGTCGGAGGTGTTGAGGATGGAGCGCAGGCGCTCCAGGTCCGACTTGATCTCCTCGCGGTCCTTCTCCGACAGGAGGCTGGCGTACTCCTCCAGGCTCTTCTCCGTGGTGTAGATGAGCCCGTCCGCGTTGTTGCGCAGCTCCGCCAGCTCCTTCTTCTTCTTGTCGTCCGCGGAGTGCGACTGGGCGTCGGAGATCATCGTCTGGATCTCCGCCTCCGACAGGCCGGAGTTGCCCACCACGCGCACCTGCTGCTGCTTGCCGGTGCCCAGGTCGCGCGCGCTCACGTGCACGATGCCGTTCGCGTCGATGTCGAAGGACACTTCAATCTGCGGCACGCCACGGGGCGCCGGCGGGATGCCCACCAGTTCGAAGCGCGCGAGCGTCTTGTTGTCCGCCGCCATCTCGCGCTCGCCCTGCAGGACGTGCACGGACACGAGCGGCTGGTTGTCCACCGCGGTGGAGAACACCTGGCCCTTCTTGCAGGGGATGGTGGTGTTCTTGTCGATGATCTTCGTGAACACGCCGCCCGCGGTCTCCACGCCCAGCGACAGCGGCGTGACGTCCAGCAGGAGGACGTCCTTCACCTCGCCCTTGAGCACACCACCCTGGATGGCGGCGCCCACGGCGACGACCTCGTCCGGGTTGATGCCCTTGTGGGGCTCCTTGCCGAAGAACTCCTTCACCTTCTGCTGCACGCGGGGCATGCGCGTCATGCCGCCCACCAGGAGCACCTGGTTGATGGCCTGCGCGGTGACACCCGCGTCCTTGAGCGCGATGCGGCACGGCTCGATGGAGCGGTCGATGAGGTCCGCGACCAGCGCCTCGAAGGTGGACCGGTCGATGGTCTCCGTGAGGTGCTTGGGACCGGACGCGTCCGCGGTGATGAACGGGAGGTTCACCTCCGTCTCCGGGGCGCTGGACAGCTCGTGCTTGGCGCGCTCGGCGGCTTCCTTCAGGCGCTGGAGCGCCATGCGGTCCTTGCGCAGGTCCAGGCCGTTGTTGCCTTCGGCGAAGCGCTTGGCCAGGTAGTCGATGAGCCGCTGGTCGAAGTCCTCGCCGCCCAGGAACGTGTCGCCGTTCGTGCTCTTCACCTCGAACACACCGGAGGTGAGCTCGAGGATGGAGATATCGAACGTGCCGCCGCCCAGGTCGTAGACGGCGATGCGCTCCGTGGGGCTGTCCTTCACCTTGTCCAGGCCGTACGCGAGCGCCGCGGCGGTGGGCTCGTTGATGATGCGCAGCACGCTCAGGCCCGCGATGCGGCCCGCGTCCTTGGTGGCCTGGCGCTGGCTGTCGTTGAAGTACGCGGGGACCGTGATGACGGCCTCGGTGACGGGCTCACCGAGATAGTCCTCCGCCGTCTGCTTCATCTTCATCAGCACGATGGCGCTGACTTCCGGCGGGCTGTAGCCCTTGCCGCGGATCTCCACCCACGCGTCGCCGTTGGGGCTGGCGGCCACCTTGAAGGAGCTGACGCCAATGGCCTTGCGCGCCTCCGGCGAGTCGTACTTGCGGCCGATGAGGCGCTTGGCCGCGAAGACCGTGTTCTCCGGGTTGGTGATGGCCTGCCGTTTGGCGATCTGCCCCACCAGGCGCTCACCGGAGTCGGTGAAGCCCACCATGGACGGCGTGGTGCGGCTGCCTTCGCTGTTGGGGATGACCACCGGCTCGCCGCCTTCCATGACGGCGACGCAGGAGTTCGTGGTGCCCAGGTCGATACCAATCACCTTCGCCATGACTACTGACTCCCCCCGGAGGAACTCTCGGAATCCGCGGGCGCCTGGGGCGCCTCGTTGCTGCTGGACTGCGAATCGGTGCTGGCGGGCGCTTCCGCGACGGCGGCGGCGGCCGGCGGCGGGGCGACCTCTGGGGCGCGCGCGACGACGACCATCGCGGGACGCACCAGCCGCTCATTGAGGTGGAAGCCTCGCGCCACCTCATAGACGACGTGGCCGGCGGCGACCTCCGCGGTCTCCACCTGCTGGATGGCTTCGTGCAGGCGCGGGTCGAAGGGCTGCCCCTTGGCGCTGAAGCCCTTCACGCCGTGGCGGGACAGCGCGTCCTCGAAGGACTTGCGCGTCATGGCCACGCCCTTCTGGAAGCTGTCGAAGTCGGTGGACTTGCTGGCGGCGTCGAGCGCGCGGTCCAGGTTGTCCATGACGGGGAGCAGGTCCTTGAGGAGCTTCTCCGCGCCGAACTTCTGGACGTCCTCCTTCTCCTTCTGCGCGCGCTTGCGGTAGTTCTCCAGGTCCGCGGCGGCGCGCAGGGCGCGCTCCTGGAAGTCCTTGGCGCGCTCGTGCGCTTCCTTCAAGCGCTCCAGCGTCTCGCGGGCCTTGGCCTGGCTGAAGTCCAGCTGCGCGCGCAGCGACTCCACCTCCTGCCGGAGCGCGGCCGCGTCCTCGGTGGGGGGAGTGACCTCGGGGGTGGATGCGGCCGCTTCGGATTCGGAGGCGGCGACGTCCACCTCCACCTCCGTCCCTGAACCTGCGGTGTCCGCGCCTTCGTCCATCCGACGCTCGACGCTGGCAACCGCCTCGTCGATCACGTCCTGCCCGATGTCCGTCTGGATGCTGCCCTTGTCATTGGTGCCCGACACGGCGCGCACTATCTCACGCGCCGGGGAGCGATCCAACAGGACCCGAGGGAGGGGCCACGCCGCGCCCTGCATGCGGGCAGGCGCGGTTCATGCGCAGCGGAACTTCACGCTCCGGGCGCGGGTTTCTTGCGTCCCAACGTTTTCTTGGAAGCCGATTTCTTCGCGACCCTGGCGCCTTTCGGGGCGGGGGCCGGGGCGGCGGCGCTCTTCTTGCGGCCAATGGACTTGGGGACCTTCGCCTTGTCCGCGCTCTTCGCCTTGTCCGCGCTCTTCGCCTTGGGCGGGGA
>NZ_RAWD01000527.1:0-3832 GCF_003612065.1 Corallococcus sp. CA047B | reverse complement strand
TCCTTGTCCACCTCGGACACGTCACCGGCCTCCTCCTCCTGGGAGCCGGCCGCACCCCAGGCTCCGGCCGGCTCCCAGGAGGAGGAGGCCGGTGACGTGTCCGAGGTGGACAAGGACGCCCTGGGCCCCCTTCGCGAGCGCATCCGGCCGGTGTCCGGCCACATGTTCCTCAAGAAGGGCCGCTTCGAAGTCAGCCCGTCCGCGTCCATCACCATCCGCGACGCGTTCTACAAGAAGTACATCTTCGGCGGCTCGCTCACGTACTACCCGTCGGAGACGCTGGGCGTGAGCCTGCGCGCGGGCTACGCGGTGAACTCCGTGGCCGGCTCCGCGCAGATCTGCACCTTCACGGAGGGCTCGGGCGGCGACACGCGTGGCTGCCGCGCGCCCTCCAAGGGTGAGCTGGACGGTCAGGCCCCCGGGCAGCTCACGCTGCTGGGCGGCGCGGACGTCCAGTGGGCGCCCATCTACGGCAAGCTGTCGCTGCTGGCGGAGAAGTTCGTCCACTTCGACATGTACGGCATCCTCGGCGCCTCGGTGGTGCAGTACCGCGGCCCGGAGACGACGCTCGTGGACGGACAGGCCATCGCGGGTGGCAAGTCCTACCTCACGGGCGGCGGCAACATCGGCGTCGGCCTGCGCTTCTTCTTCAACCGCTGGATGACGCTGCGCACGGAGCTGCGCGACCTCATCTACGTGGAGAAGGGCCGGGAGCCCACGCCCACGTACCTCCGCAACCAGATCCTCTTCGAGCTGGGCCTGTCCTTCTTCTTCCCCTCCGGTTCATAAGCATGATGCGCACCCACCGGTTCCTCCGTCTCGCCGTCCTCGGGCTCACGCTCGCGTACACGGCCCCCACGCTGGCCCAGTCCTTTGAAGGACTGGATCTGGCGGGCCAGTCCAAGAAGAAGAAGAAGGGGGCCTCCTCCAAGAAGAAGGCCACGTCCTCCAAGCGCGGCAAGGGCAAGGCCGCGCCCGCGGAAGACACCGCGGACACGGCGGCTGAAGCCCCCGTGGCCCCCGCGGGCAACCCCGCCACGCCTCCGGTGACCGCGACGCCCGCGGCCCCGGTTGCATCTCCGGCGCCCGTCAAGCCCGCGCAGCCTGCCCAGAGCGGCGGCGGCCTGGGCCTGGACCTCACGGGCGACAACGACAAGCCGCCCGCGCCCACGATGACGTTCGACGCGGTGGACGTGTCCGGCAAGACGGCGGACCGCCAGCGCCTGGACGCGGCCATCTCGCTGTTCAAGAACGACGAGTACGAGAAGGCGGCGATGGCGTCGCACGAGCTGCTGGGCGACGCCAAGCTCCAGGGCCTGCACACCGAAGCGCGCTACGTGCTGGCCAAGTCGCTCTACCGCATGGGGCTGTACCACTCGTCGCTGGGCGAGTTCTCGAAGATCCTCGCGGCGGGCCCGTCCACGAAGTTCTTCAAGACGAGCCTGGAGTGGCTGTTCTTCATCAGCCGCAAGACGCAGAACGAGACGGTCATCCTGGATGAGATCGCCCGGTACGCGAACTACGAGTTCCCGGAGAAGTTCCGCAACGAGTTCCGCTACCTGCTGGCCCGCTACCACTTCGTGCGCGGCCGCGCGCTGGATCAGGTCGGCCAGACGGAGAACGCGGACAAGAGCTTCGAGGAAGTGAAGCGCCTGGCGCTGACCATCCCGCGCACGGACACCTTCTACCCGCGCGCGAAGTACCTGGAGGGTCTGGCCTTCTTCCGCAACGGCACCCACCACAAGGACGCGGCGGCCAAGCGCGGCAACACGGACGTGCTGGCGTCGGTGGAGGCGATGAAGGAAGTCGTGCGCCTCACCCGTCCCATGGTCGGCCGCACCGGCGAGCAGGCGAAGCTGGACAAGTCGCTGCGCGAGCTGGCGTTCATGCAGCTGGCGCGCACGCACTACGGCATGCAGCAGAACCGCTTCTCCATCTTCTATCTGAACAAGGTGGAGCGCGGGAACACGCAGTGGCTGGAGGCCCTCTTCGAGTCCTCGTGGGCCAACTACCGCATCGGTCAGTACGAGCAGGCGCTGGGCAACCTCATCACCCTGTCGTCGCCCTTCTTCCGCGAGGAGTACTTCCCGGAAGCGCTCATCCTGAAGGCCGTCATCTATTACGAGAACTGCCGCTACCGGGAGTCCAACCTCATCCTCCAGGACTTCGAGCACACGTACCTGCCGGTGCACGATGAGCTGGACTCGCTCGTGAAGAAGAACATGGACGCGAGCGAGTACTACACGGTGCTCGCGGACGTGCAGAAGAAGAACAAGGACGGCCTGGAGAAGAACGGCACGGACGTGCTCCTGGAGCGCATCCTGCGGCTCGCGCTCACGGATCAGGACCTGAAGAAGACCAACGACTCCATCCTGGAGCTCGAGGGTGAGATGGACCTGTTCTCCAACAAGGGCGACACGTTCAAGTACTCGGAGCTGACCAAGCAGCTGCTGGAGGGCCTCAAGGTCCAGCGCACCAGCCTCATCTCCAAGGCCGGCACCATGGCCAAGGGCAAGCTGGAGACGGAGCTGGGCGCGCTCAAGCTGCTCTTGGCCAACGGCCTGCGCATCAAGTTCGAGACGACCACCAAGGAGAAGGAGTTCCTGGAGGAGCAGCTCAAGGCGGGCGGCCGCACGGCCATCGTCAAGAAGTACAAGTACTCCGTGGCGGTCGCGGACGATCAGCTCTACTGGCCCTACGAGGGCGAGTACTGGCGTGACGAGCTGGGCACGTACCAGTACACGATGACCAAGGGCTGCATCGAGCGCGACACGGCCAACCGCAACATCCAGTCCGCCGGCGCGATGTAGACGCACGGCAGGACAGGTGGGAGTCTCCCGGCCCGCCGGAGCGCTTGGTCTGAGCGCTCCGGCGGTTTTCTCTTTTCGAAGGCACGTGGACGAGGGGAGTTCGAGTTGGCACGGGAGGCGTCGCTGCGGGTGGTGTTCGGCATCGCCGTCCTGGACCTCATCGGGTTCGGCATCCTGATTCCGCAGCTGGGCGTGTACGGCGTGCGCTTCGGGGCCTCGCCCTTCACGGTGGGGCTGCTCGTCGCGGTGTACTCGCTGATGCAGCTGGTGGCGGCGCCCATCATGGGGCGGCTGTCGGACCGGTTCGGCCGGCGCCCGGTGCTGCTCCTGAGCCAGGTGGGCTCGCTGGCGGGCTACGTGCTGTTCGCCTTCGCGCACACGCTGCCGCTCTTGTTCCTCTCCCGCGTCATCGACGGGGTGTCCGGGGGCAACGTGTCCACGGCGCAGGCGGTGGTGGCGGACATCACCAAGCCCAGCGAGCGCGCGCGGGGCATGGGCATCATCGGCGCGGCGTTCGGCCTGGGCTTCGTGCTGGGGCCGGCGCTGGGCGGCGTCCTGGGCGCGTGGGGCGGCAACCTCGCCATCGGCCTGTTCGCCGCGGGACTGTCCGCCCTGAACCTCATCAACACCTGGTTCTTTCTGCCGGAGACGCGGGTGCCGGGCAGCCCCTCCGCCACGGTGCGCTCCATGAAGGGCGCCGCGTCCGTCTTGACGCTTCCCGTCGTGGGCCGGTGCGTGGTGCTGGTGCTGCTCTTCACCGTGGCCTTCGCGCAGATGGAGGGCACCTTCTCCGTGTTCCTCCTCACGCGCTTCCTGTCGTCCGGGGCGGTGCCGCTGGAGGGTGGGTGGCTGGTGCACGCGGTGCACCCGGACGCGGCCGTCCTCAAGGAGGCCAGCCTGCGCTCCGGGGCGCTCTTCGCGGTGGTGGGGGTGCTGTCCGCGCTGGTGCAGGGGGGGCTGGTGCGCCGGCTGGTGGCCCCCGGGCATGGCGTCGGACTGGAGGCCCGGTCGGGGGGCAGGGC
>NZ_RAWD01000526.1:0-3842 GCF_003612065.1 Corallococcus sp. CA047B | reverse complement strand
GCGGGGTGGGGGCGGGCACGGTGTTCCTTCCGTGGGAGTGGAGTGGGGCGGACCCTAGCAGTTTGATCCGCCGGTGCGGATCCACTCAGCAGCACCCCGTCACCCCGAGGACGGAGCCCCAGGGCCCACCTTCCACGGTGGTACTCCGCTCAGAAGTACCACGTCGCCCCGAGCACGAAGCGCAACGGCCCGTTGTCCAACGTGACGGTCCGTTGGGGCTTCGACCCTTCCTGCAACCGGACGACCTCGTGCTTCAGGGGCCAGGCCTTGTCCAGCTCCACGCCGATGCCCACGTGCCGCCAGGGCCGGACCTCCGCCAGGAGCCCGGTGGTGAAGTAGGGCAGGGTCAGCTCCCCGGTGATGAAGCGCGCGCCCGCGCTGAGGCCCACGCGAATCGGAGCGGTGGGAGTCCGCAGGCGCAGGCCGCCGCCGAAGGATCCGTAGTGGGGATCCTCCTGGTACTCGGCGAAGAGGCTCAAGGGCACCTCGAAGTCGTAGCCCCCACGCAGGCCCAGGCCCGCACTGCTGTCGTATGGCCCCGTCACGTCCAGCCCCGGCTCCCGGGTCCGGATGTCGAAGCCGGAACTGCCCGACAGCGTCACGCCCAACCAGGGACCATGCGGCTCCGGAGCCTCCTGTTCTGCTCGAGCGGAGGAGGCGAGGAGGAAGAGGAGGGTCGCCGCGGGCAACAGCGGGGGAGGTGACCGCATGGGAGGACCTCGGAAGGAAGAGGCGGATGTTTCGGCATCCGCACGACTTCCTACGGAGTGGAGGTCCCTCCCGGGTCATTCCCGCGTCTGCTCCGGGCGTCGTCGCCCGGAGGACGCGTTCCTGCTCAGGGCTTCGTGGGCGGAACCGGCGCGGCGGGAGCTTCCGGCGCCTTGGGCGGACCGGGCGGCACGCCGCGTCCGGCCTGGGCCACCATGCGCACCTCGGCGTTCTCCCCGAGCGCGAAGCCGTCGCCCTTGGTCTCCAGGTCGGTGACGTCGATGACGTCGCCGCGCTGGAGGTGGAAGAAGCGCTCGTTCTTCTCCGCGCGGTGGCGCTCCTGCATCGCAAGGCCCACGCGCCCCTCCGGTCCGCAGCCGATGTAGCGCTGGCGTCCCTTGCCCTCCAGCGACTCGCTGACGATGCGGAACACCCGGCCCGGCGGCGGCTCCGGCCACGCCTCGCCCTTGGGCGCCACCACGAGGTAGCTCATCTTCAGCGATTCCTTGTGGAACCCCGCCGTGCGCGCCAGCTCCTCCACCACGCGCGGCATGGGCCACGCGCGCTCGGCGTGGCACCAGTCCGTCTCCTTCACCAGCGCGGGGCAGGGGCCCCGGTACATACACGGCGCGCGGATGCCGTAGCCGCGCTCCACCAGCAGGTCGCGCACCTTGAGCAGGTTGCGGCTCGTCTCGCGCAGCGCGGGCTCCATCACCAGCAGGCTGCCGCCCTTCTTCACCTTCGCGAGCACCGCCTCCAGCAGCGCCGCGCGCGGCTTGAGCGCATCGTCGTTGGCGCCATACAGCTCGTTGACCACGTGGCCCATCGTCACCAGGTCGTACTGACCGTCGGGCAGCGTGGCGTTCTTCTTCAGCGGATCCCACTCGCGCGTGGCCAGCGCCTCGCCCGCCTCGGTGGCCAGCTTGAGTGCCAGCGCCAGCGCAGGCTTGCTGCGGTCCGCGGCGGTGACCTCACTGGCACCCCCGTCCATCGCCGCGAAGGCGACCGGACCCGGGCCGCTGCCCAGGTCCAGCACATGGCGGGGGCGGTTGGGCAATTCCCCCAGCACCTGCCGCGCCTGGGCGTAGGAGACCGGCCAGTAGAAGAGCAGGTAGGCGCCCAGCAGGCGCGGATCATCCATGTACCGGGCGCCGGCGAGCTGCCGGTCGCGGGTGAGGCCGAGCGACAACTGCTTCACCCCCGCGCCCACCTCCTTGACCTCCTGCGGCGTGAGGCGCCCCTCCGGGCCGTCGCCCTTGCCCCGCGACGCGCGCCACACGGCGATGAGCCGCGGCAGCCACCGCTCCAAGTCCTTGCTGTATGCGTTGCTCATCCGTGCCTTCACTTCTGGGGTCGCCACCTGGAGGCGACCGCGTTAAACCCATTCCGCCATGATTTCCGTCCGCGGATTGCGCAAGCACTATCAGGTTCACAAGCGCCCGCCCGGCCTGAAGGCGGCCCTGCGCTCGCTCGTCCACCGCAGCTACACGTCCGTCAAGGCCGTGGACGGCATCTCCTTCGATATCAAACCCGGCGAGCGGGTGGGCTTCCTGGGCCCCAACGGCGCGGGCAAGACGACGACGCTCAAGGTGCTGGCGGGCCTGCTCCACCCCTCCGAGGGTGAAGTCACCGTGGACGGCCACGTCCCGAAGATGCGCGAGGAGGCGTTCCTCAAGAAGATCATGCTGGTGATGGGGCAGAAGCAGCAGCTGCTCTGGGACCTGCCCGCCGCGGAGACGTTCGAACTCAACCGGGCCATCTACGACGTGCCCCGCCTCCAGTACAAGCAGACGCTGGAGGAGCTGGTGTCGCTGCTGGAGCTGGAGGACCTCATCCAGAAGCCCGTCCGCCAGCTCAGCCTGGGCGAGCGCATGAAGTGCGAGCTGGCCGCGGCCCTCATCCACCGCCCCCGGGTGCTGTTCCTGGACGAGCCCACCATCGGCCTGGATGTGTCCATGCAGGTGACGATGCGCACCTTCATCAAGGCCTACAACGAAACCACGGGCGCCACCCTCATCCTGACCAGCCACTACATGGACGACGTCGCGGCGCTGTGCCCGCGTGTCATCGTCATCGACAAGGGGCAGCTGTCCTACGACGGCACCCTGGACGCGCTGGTGCAGCGCGTGCGTCCGGAGAAGCGCGTGGTGCTGCGGCTGGCCCAGCCCGTGGCCGCGGACCTGCTGGCCTCGCTGGGGCGGGTGGTGTCGCACGAGCCGGGCGCGGCGGTGCTCCAGGTGCAGCAGGACGCGGTGAACGCCACCGTGGGGCGGGCGCTGTCCACGCTGCCGGTGACGGACCTGACGGTGGAGAACGCGCCGCTGGAAGAGGTGATGAGCGAGCTGTTCCAGGAGGGCAAGGCCCGCCGGGCGGAGGCCGCCCGGGAGACGGTGTCCGCATGAGCCTGCGCACGTCGCTGAAGGCGCTGCCCACGCTCCTGCGCATCGGGTTCGCGGAGGCGGTGGCCTTCCGCGCGGAGATGATCGTCTGGGTGTTCGCCACCACGATGCCGCTCATCATGCTGGCGCTGTGGTCGGCGGTGGCGCGCACGGCGCCGGTGGGCCGCTTCGGGCAGGCGGAGTTCGTCGGCTACTTCCTCGCGGCCTTCTGCGTGCGGCAGATCACCAGTTGCTGGGTGGCGTGGATGCTCAGCTACGAGGTGAAGCAGGGCACGCTGGCGATGCGCCTCTTGCGGCCCATCTCCCCGCTGCTCGCGTACGCGACGGACGTGCTGGCGGGCATCCCGCTGCGGCTCCTGGTGGTCGCGCCCGTGCTGGCCATAAGCCTCTACGTGGTGGGCGCGCGGGCCGTGCCTTCCTCGCCGCTCGGCTGGGGGCTGTTCATCCTGTCGCTGGCGGGCGGGTGGCTCATCACGTTCTATCTGAACGTGCTGTTGGGCACGCTGAGCCTCTATCTGGAGAGCAGCCAGAAGCTGATGGACGTCTACATGGTGCTGTTCTTCGTGTGCTCCGGCTACATGTTCCCGGTGGAGTTCTTCCCGGCCGGGGTGCGCACGTTCATCGACGTGCTGCCGTTCCGCTACCAGATGGGGCTGCCGGTGGAGCTGATGACGGGAGCGCACGCGACGGGGGCGGCGCTGGGGTTGCTGGCGAAGCAGTGGGCGTGGGTGGCGG
>NZ_RAWD01000525.1:0-3890 GCF_003612065.1 Corallococcus sp. CA047B | reverse complement strand
CGCCACCACCGCCGCGCAGTTGAGGCGCACGCCCTGGTGCGCCACCGCCACGCCCACGATGTAGACCGTGGCGTGCGCCGCGGTCTCCTTCGCGAAGCGCTCCAGCGCCGGCCACTGGTGGTCGATGAAGCCCTGCCACTGGACCAGGTCCTCCGCGGGGTAGCCCGCGATGACCTGTTCGGGGAAGACGCCCAACGTGACGTCCTCGGCCGCCATCTTCCGCGCCATGCCCAGCACCCGGTCGGTGTTCTGCTGGAAGGCGCCCACGGTGGTGTTGACGCTGGCGATGCCAATCTTCACGAGCCGCATGGTGCGTCGCTCTCCCTGGAGGTCCTCCCTGAAGGCCCCCTGTGGGCCCAGCAATGCGCGGGAGGGGTGGCCAGGGCAAGCCTTCTCAGGACCCCTAGTTCAGCGGTCCGCTGGGCCGCACCGGCTGCAACTGGCCCAGCAGGTCGCTCAGGTCCTCCAGCACCAGCTCCAGCCGCCGCCGGACGTCCAGCGCCCCCAGCAATTCCTGCCGGCGCTCGGGGTCCGGCACCACCGCGGATGCGACGACGTCCGCCAGCATCCCGCCGCCCGCGCGCGCGGCCACCGGCAGCAGGTTCTCCGCGAACGAGGGCGGCACCCGGCCCGCCAGTTCGAAGACGGCCTGCCGCAGCTGCTCCTCCTCCGGCCCCGTGTAGGGCAGGTCCGGCAGCGCCTGGGCCCGCACCTGGCGGTAGAGCTTGTCCGCGGGCAGCTCCTCCACCAGCCGCACCCGGCTCACGCCCTGCAGGAGGATGTTGTAGCGCCCGTCCTCCACCTGCTCGTCCCAGACGATGACGCCCGCGCACAACATGGATTGCAGGGGGGGCCGGCCCTCGTAGGAGCCCTCCCAGCCGGACTCCAACTGCCCCAGCGCCAGCACGCGGTCGGTGGCGAGCGCGTCGCGCACCAGCTCCCGGTAGCGGGGCTCGAAGATGTGCAGGGGGATGACGGTGTGGGGAAACAGGACCGCCGACGGCAACGGAAACACCTTCAGCGCGCCGGTGGCGCGTTCCACGCGTTCTTGAGCGGTCATGGTTGGGGGCACCCTCTCCTGGTTCTAAGCCCGCGGGGCACGGGTCGCATTCCAATCAGGCAGGCATCCTGGACGGGACGGCGATGGCAAGGGCCCTGGGTTCCGCTAGGGTGCGCCGCCGTATGTCCTCCATCGACCCTCCTGTCCCGCCCTCCCCGACCACCCCGGCCCCGGCCGGAGAGGCTCCGAAGCTGTCCTGGTACCGCCGCCTGTACATGCGGGTGGAGGCCGCCGCCTCCACGCCCCATGCGCTGGCCACGATGATGGCGGTGTCGGTGGTGGACGGGTCCGTCTTCCCCATCCCGCCCTTCGCCATCCTGGTCCCCATGGTGCTCGCCCAGCCGAAGAAGTGGGTGCGCTACTGCCTGCTGGGCACCCTGGCGAGCCTGGTGGGCGGCCTCATCGGCTACGGGCTGGGGGCGTTCGTGGGGGAAGGCATCACGCAGCTGCTCCACATCGACCTGGACGTGCGCGTGGACCGCTTCGGCGTGTCCGGCACGGTGGGCGAGCTGCTGGGGCGCAACTTCTGGGTGCTGGCGCTCTTGTGCTCCATCCTGCCCACGCCGTTCAAGATCGTCGCCATTGGCAGCGGGTTGGTGTCCGTGCCGCTGGAGCGCTTCCTGCTGGCGTCCGTCATCGGCCGCTCGGTGCGCTTCTTCCTGGTGGGCAGCGTGGTGCGCTTCTTCGGGCCCACAGCGCGCAAGTGGCTGCGCGTCTGAGCGGACTAACCGTGGCGCCTGCCGCCCACCGCGCCCCGCGCCGTCGTCACCTCCGGGGGCCCGCCGCCCAGCGTGGCCTCCACCGTGGCCAGCAGCACGTCCGGACGCACCGGCTTCTCCAGCACGCGGTTGGCCACCGTCTCCACGAACGCAAGCGCCTCCGGTGACGACGCGCCGCCGGAGATGAACACCAGCCGCGACACCAGCGCGGGCGCCTGGGCCGCCAGCCGCCGGTGCACCGCGATGCCGTCCATGCCCGGCATCTGCAGGTCGCACAGCACCACGTCGAAGGACTCGCCCCCCACCACCCGCGCGAGCGCGGCCTCGCCGTTCGTGACGGTGACGACGTCGTGGAAGGGCTCCAGGAGCAGCCGCATGGACTGCGCCAGCCGGGGCTCGTCGTCCACGATGAGCACCCGTCCCCGCCGCCCGGAGGACGCCGGGGGCTGGGAAGCCTCCGCGACCCGGGTGCCCGGACGGGAGGAGCGTGGGGACACCGGGAGGGCCCCCGCGCCCTGCACGGGCGCGGGCGGCAGCAACAGCGTGAAGGTGGCGCCCTGGCCCTGCACGCTGTGCACGCGCAGCTCGCCCCCGTGCGCGCGGACGATCTGCTGACAGATGGCGAGCCCCAGACCGGTGCCCTCCTCGCTGCCCTTGGTGGTGAAGAACGGATCGAAGATGCGCGGCAGCACGTCCGGCGGAATGCCCCCGCCGGTGTCCTCCACCTCCACGCGCGCGTGGCCGGAGGCCTCCGTGCCGGTGCGCACGCGCACCTCGTGGCGGGCGGGGTCGCCTTCCGGGATGGCCTGCATGGCGTTCACCAGCAGGTTGAGCAGCACCTGGCCCAACCGCGCCTCGCTGCCCAGCACCCGGGGCACCGGGCCGAACGACTCCACCAGCCGCGCGCGGGGCCGCAGCGCGTGGAGCACGACGCGCGCCGCGGGCGGCACCAGCGCGTTCAGGTCCACCAGCCCCTGCTCGGGTGACTCCTCGCGGCTGAAGACCCGCAGGTCCTTCACGATGAGGCGGATGCGCTCGGCGCCCTCCTGGGCCCCGCGCACACTGCCCAGCGCGTCGCGTACGCCCGGCAGGGCCGCCGTGCCCTCCGCCGAGAGGCTGCGCTGGGCGGCCTCCAGGTTCAGCGCCAGGTAGGCCAGCGGGTTGTTGATTTCATGGCCCACGCCCGCCGCCAGCGTGCCCACCGCGGCCACGCGCTCAGCGGCCACCAGCCGGGCCTGCAGCTCCTTCGTCGCGGTGACGTCGCGGTGGGTGGCCACGAAGTGCGTCACGCCCTGGCCGTTGGCGCGCACCGGGGACAGCTGCATCTCGCTCCACACGCGCGAGCCGTCCGGCCGGCCCAGCACCACCTCCGCGCGCAGCGAACGCTCCTCGCGCAGCGCCTCCGCCAGCCGCCGCGGGTCCTCGCCGTCGCTCGACGCCAGGAGCGCCCCGGGCGCTGTCCCCACCAGCTCCTCGCGCCGCCGGCCCACCAGCGCGCACAGGGCCTCGTTGACGAACACCGTGTGCAGCACACCCGGCTCGCGCACCTCGCAGATGAGCACGCCTTCGTGCACCGCGCGCACGGTGGTGGCGAGCAACTCCAGCATCTCCACCGCCTCGCGGCGCTCGGCGCGCGCGGCCGCGAGCAGCAGGCCTGTCAGCGTGGTGATGCCGATGAAGAGCTGCAGCACCACCAGCCCCTGGGGCGGCGAGTCCGGCGTGAAGAACGGCCCCAGCCCCCGCGCGGTGCCCGCGATGGCCGCCAGGGCGATGAACAGCGAGGCCAGCGCCGCGCCCCGGGGCCCGAAGCGCAGGGCCGCCCAGGCCGACAGCGGGAAGAGCAGGAACGTCAGCGCGTGCGCCTCCCCGGAGCCCGGCGGCGGGAAGGCGAAGACGCCCACGCACACCCCCACCGTCGCCACCGGCAGCACCCACGCCTCCCACGTCCAGCGCGCGCGCCAGGAGCGGAACAGGAGCAGCAGCGGCGGCGTCACCAGCAACATGCCCAGCAGGTTCGCCATCCACCACAGCCACGCGGAGGGCACCCACTGCGCGCGGGGCACCAGCCCGCCCAGCACCAGGCTCAGCGTGCCCAGCCCCGACCCCAGCAG
>NZ_RAWD01000524.1:0-3967 GCF_003612065.1 Corallococcus sp. CA047B | reverse complement strand
CCCCCCCGCCGAGCTGGTTCCTGCAGGTCCAGCTCCTCCTGCACCTCCAAGCCGAACCGGCCTTCGCGCGCGAGCTCGGACGTCGTTACGCGGCCTGGGTCCGGGAAGAAGGATTGCAGGACGCCTTCAAGTCCGACGAGACCGCCCGGGTCTGGCCGCTGCTCGCGCAACTCCAGGCCCTGCCGGATGGGTTCGATCCCGCCCTTCGTTCGGGGCTCGCCCATGCGTTGCTCGACGGGGCACTGGACCCCGTGCGCGACGCCTTCGAGGCACTCCGCGAACGTTCTCCCGAGGGCGCGTCGGAGGCGGTCGGCCTGCTGCGTGCACATGCTCCGGGCCTGGAGGGCTTCCTGAAGTCGCCGCTCTTGCGGCCGCCGGAGTCACCGCGCCCCACGGTGCTGACGGTTCTCTGGAACGCGGTGCGGTCGCCCCAGGGGCGCGGTGTCTCGTCGGGGGTGTTCATCCTCCTGTTCTTCCTGCTCAAGGCCGTCTTCCTTCCCTCGGTCCGGGAGCACAGGAGCACGGAGCGGCCGGTCGTGGTGGAGGCGCGTCGGCTGGCGACCCGCCTCTGCTCGCAGTTGGAGATTCAGGACGGGGAGCGGCTCTGCGGGACGCTGCAACAGTTGGTGGTGTGGGGCGCGTCGGGCAGGTGCTCGAAGGTGCTCAGCGAGCAGGCCGAGGTGGAGCGGCAACTGGAAGCGCAGGTCGCCGCCCTGGGTGCGGATGCCGGGCTCCTGCAGGAAGCCCAGCGCCAGAGGCTGAAGTCCGCCCGCGAGGAGTTCCGGCGCGCCCTCTTGAACGTATGTCAGGGATGAACCGATGAGTGACGGTCAGGGCAAGAGCCCCATCGTGGGCATCGACCTGGGGACGACGTACTCGCTGGTGGCCGTCATGCGCGACGGCCGCCCCACGGTGGTGCCCAACGCGCTGGGCGAGGTCCTCACCCCCAGCGCGGTGGGCCTCATGGAGAACGGCGAGGTGCTGGTGGGCGCGGCCGCGAAGGCCCGCGCGGTGTTGGACCCCACCTGTGGCGCGGTGGCCTTCAAGCGCGACATGGGCCTGGAGCGTCCGCGCATCCTGGGCGGCCGTTCCTTCACGCCGCAGGAGTTGTCCGCGCTGGTGCTAGGCTCGCTGAAGCGGGACGCGGAGGCCGCCCTGGGCATGCCCGTCGAGGAGGCGGTGGTGACGGTGCCCGCCTACTTCGGGGACCTGCAACGGCAGGCCACCCGGGACGCGGGCGCCATCGCGGGCCTGAAGGTGGAGCGCATCATCAACGAGCCCACCGCCGCGGCGCTCGCCTACGGCCTGCACGAGCGGGACCGCGAGCTGCGCGTCGCGGTGCTGGACCTGGGCGGCGGCACCTTCGACGTGACGGTGCTGGAGATCATCGAAGGCGTCATCGAAATCCAGTCCTCCGCGGGCGACGCGCGCCTGGGCGGCGAGGACTTCGACACCGCGCTCGCGCGGCACGTGGCGCACGCGTGGAGGGAGAAGCAGGGCCTGGACCTGGAGGAACACGCCGCCGCGTGGTCGCGCCTGCGCGAGGCGTGCGAGGGCGTGAAGCGCCGGCTCTCCTCGGCGGAGCGCACACGGCTGGTGCTGCCGGACCTGCCGCTGGAGACGGGCCGCCGGATGACCCTGGACCTGGAGCTGACCCGCGAGGAGGCGAACCGCGCCTGGGCCCCGGTGCTGGAGCGCGTGCGGGGGCCCATCCGGCAGGCGCTGAAGGACGCGTCGCTCCAGTCGAAGGACATCGACGAGGTGCTGCTGGTGGGCGGCTCCACGCGCATGCCCTGCGTGGCGGCCATGAGCGCGGAGCTGTTCGGGCGGCTGCCCCTGCGCAAGCTGCCACCGGACGAGGCCGTGGCGCTGGGGGCCGCGGTGCAGGGCGCGATGAAGGGTGGGGACCGGGCAGTGGAGGATCTGGTCGTCACCGACGTGGCGCCGTTCACGCTGGGCGTCGCCACCGCGGCGCATGAGGGCCGGCAGCACGTCAGCGGCATCTTCAGCCCCATCCTGGAGCGCGGCACCGTCATCCCCACGAGCCGCGTGGAGCGCTACTTCACCGGCCGCGACTTCCAACGGGAGATCCGCCTGGAGGTCTACCAGGGCGAACACGCCCGCTGTGAGGACAACGTCAAGCTGGGGGAATACCTCTTCCAGGGCCTGCCGCCCGCGCCCGCCAGTGAACAGGCCGTGGACGTGCGCTTCACCTACGACCTCAACGGCATCCTGGAGGTGGAGATGACGGTGGTGGCCACCGGGCGCAAGTCCTCCTTCGTCATCGAACAGCGCCCCGGACGCCTGACGCCGGAGCAGTTGGAGGAGGCGCGTCAGCGGATGAACGCGCTCAAGCTGCACCCGCGCGACGCCCTGCCCAACACCACCGCGATGGCGCGCGCGGACGCCCTGTTCGTCCAGCTCACGGGACCGCTGCGGGACGAACTCGCAGCGGTCATCGCCGCCTTCCGGCTGGCCCTGGAAGCCCAGGAGCCCGTGCGCATCGGCGAGGTCCGCGCGCGGCTCAACGCGATGGTGCGCCACTTCAAGGAACGCTGAAGCGCTACACGCGCTCCAGGATGGTGGCGATGCCCTGGCCACCGCCGATGCACATGGTGATGAGCGCCGTCTGCTTGCCGGTGCGCTCCAGCTCATCCAGCGCGGTGCCCAGCAGCATCGCGCCGGTGGCGCCCAGCGGATGGCCCAGCGCGATGGAGCCGCCGTTGACGTTCACTCGCTCCGGGTCGATGCCCAGCGCGCGCGTCGTCTGGAGGACGACCCCGGCGAAGGCCTCGTTGATCTCCCACAGGTCGATGTCCCGGGCCTTCATGCCCGCGAGGCGCAGGGCCTTCTCACTCACCGGCGCGGGGGCCGTGAGCATGAGCAGCGGCTCGGTGCCCAGGGTCGCCATGGCGCGGATGCGGGCGCGGGGCTTGAGGCCCTTCTCCTTCACGTAGCGCTCGGAGGCCAGCGACACCACGGCGGCCCCGTCCACGATGCCGCTGGAGTTGCCCGCGGTGTGGATGTGCTGGATGCGCTTCGCCTGCGGGTAGGCCGCGAGCGCGATGCCATCCAGCGTCTCCCCGTTCGGACCGACGACCGTGTCGCCCATCGCGACGAACGCGGGCTTGAGCGCGGCGAGGCCCTGGGCGCTGGTGTCGGGGCGCGGGTATTCGTCGCGCTCCAGCAGGACGGCGCCGGTGCCGGGGTCCTTCACCGCGAAGAGCGACTTCGCGAAGCGGTTCTCCTCGATGGCGCGGGCCGCGTTCCGCTGGGAGCGCAGCGCGAGCGCGTCCACGTCCTCGCGCGTGATGCTCTCCAGCGTGGCGATGAGATCCGCGCTGATGCCCTGGGGTACCTGATAGACGCGCTCCCGCAGGCGCACGTTGCCGCCGTCCTGGCCGCCGCCGTCCGCGCCCAGCGACAGGTGCGACATGCTCTCCACGCCACCGGAGACGACGAAGTCCATCGCGCCGGAGGCCACGCCCATGGCGCCGAAGTTCACCGCCTGGAGCCCGGAGCCGCAGAAGCGGTTGAGCGACACGGCGGACACCTCCTGCGGCCACCCCGCCGCCAGCACCGCGTTGCGTGCGATGTTCGCGCCCTGCTCGTTCACCTGGGAGACACACCCCGCGATGACGTCCCCCACCTCGCGCGCGTCCCAGCCCCCGCGCCGCTGGAGCGCGTTGAGCGCCTGCGCGAGCAGTTCCTGCGGGTGCAGCCCCGTGAGGGCGCCCTTGCCCATCTTCCCGCGCCCACGAGGGGTCCGGACGGCGTCGATGATGTAGCTGGTCGTCATGTGTGGCTCCTTGGATTCTGGATGTAATATTACGCGCGTAATTTTCATGTCAAGGCAACCGCCCGTGCGAACGACGACGGGCCCGACACCGTGTGAGGGTGTCAGGCCCGTCGCGGGGGAGCGGAATGGCGGGGAGGAAACCTAGGCGGCCTTCATGGAGAGGTGGAT
>NZ_RAWD01000523.1:0-3997 GCF_003612065.1 Corallococcus sp. CA047B | reverse complement strand
GCGGTGGGGCTGCCGGTGGCGGCGGCGGTGCTGGTGGACGCGGAGGAGGGGCCGGTGCCGCTCACCGCGGGCTATGCGTGCGCGCTGGAGCGGGACGAGGCGCTGCTCAAGGCCTTGCTGGAGGCCGCGCAGTCGCGGCTGACGGACATCCACGGCGCGCGCGAGGACGTGGCCGCGGCGGACCGCGACGCGGCGCTGGGATTCGCCCAGGCGCTGTCGGAGGTGCGTCCCCGGCACCGCGCGGAAGACATCGTGGACCTGGACACCCGGCGCACGCGGACGGTGACGGCGAGGGTGCGCACGGTGCTGGAGTCGCTGGAGCGCGCGGGCTTCGCCCAGGTGGCGGCGATGGCGCTGGACGCCCCGCTGAGCGGGCTGCACGTGTGGAAGGTCGTGGTACCGGGCATGCGCGTATCGGAGCTCCTGTGAAGCGGCGGGCCGAAGACCTGGTGGTGTTCCTGGGGCCCTCGTTGCCCGCGGCGGAGGCGCACAAGCTGGCGCCGTGCACGGTGCTGCCCCCGGCGCGGCAGGGCGACGTGTGGCGGGCGCTGTCGCTCAAGCCCCGGGCACTGGTGCTGGTGGACGGCGTCTTCGAGGCGCAGCCGTCGGTGTGGCACCACGAGCTGCTCGCGGCGATGGAGGCGGGCGTCGCGGTGTTCGGAGGCGGCAGCATGGGCGCGCTGCGCGCCGCGGAGCTGGCCTCGCACGGCATGGTGGGCGTGGGCCGCATCTTCGGCTGGTACCGCGACGGCGTGGTGGCGGACGACGCGGAGGTGGCGCTGCTGCACGCGGACGCCGAACACGGCTGGCGTCCGCTCACCGTGCCCCTGGTCAACGTGCGCCACGAGGCGGAGCGGGCGCGCAAGGCCCGCGTGCTGGGACGCTCCGGAGCGCAGGCCCTGGTGGACGCGGCCGCGGGCCTCTTCTACCAGGAGCGCACCTGGGCGCGGATCCGCGAGGCCGTGGCCTCCGCCTGGTCCGGTCCCACGCTCGCCGCTTGGGACGCGTGGTTCGCGGATGGGGTGGAGGACCTCAAGCGGCTGGACGCCATCGCGTGCGTGCGCTCGGCGGCGGAGTTCGTGAGCCTGTCCGCCCCTGTGGAGCCGGGCGCGCGGCGCAATCCGTCGTCGCTGGTGCGCCGACGCAGGCTGGTGGAGGACGTGACGCGCGTGGGCGGCCGGGCCGTGGACTCCGGCCAGGTGCTGGAGCTGCTGCGAGGCGCGCCGGACGCGGCGGCCTGGGCGGAGGCGGGCCTGCGGCGGGCGCTGCTCGCCGGGTGGGTGCGCTCGCTGGGGCTCACGGTGACGGAGGAGGAGATCGCCACCGAGGAGGCCGCGTGGTGGAAGGAGCGGGGCGTGCGGGCTTCGCGCCGCGAGGCCTTCCTCGCCGCCAGCGGCCTGGACGGGCCGGGCCTGCGCCAGTTGTGCGAGACGCGCGCGCTGGAGCGGCTGGCCCTGGCGCAGGCGTCGCGGCTGTTGCCGGACGGTCCCTCGTGGGACGAGGCGCTGGCCTCCGAGGCCCGGCTGGGCGGCCAGTGGGAGCAGGCCGCCCGGGCGCTCCTGTCGCAGGCGGATGCCAGCACCGACGGCGACGGCGACTGACGGGCCCGCTCGAACAATCCCAGACAGCGACGTCCACGGACCCCGGCAGGGGGACGGGTCGTCGTGACCCGTGATACAGCCTGTCTCACCGAAACGGGAGGGACCCCCGTGCCCCCTGCCGGGTTGGACCCTCGCCCAGGGGTCTGCCTTCCCAGGACGTCGTGAAAAAACGTGACAGCCCCGCACGGCCGGCTAGGGTCAACCCCGGAGGTTGTCCGCATTGAGCACCGCTCCCTGGGTGGTTCCGCCGAGGTGGCCCACGCCGTCAACGGCCGGGTGCGCTCGCGGTTTGCGGGGAATCCAACCTCCGTGGTGGGATGTGACAGGGAAGGTCTCTCCGGCGGTCTTGTCTCGCCGACATCTCGCTCCTACCCCGCAGGTTGTGTTGCTCCTTGAGCCAGGGCCATGACGACGCCGCTCCACCCGGACCAGTTGGAGGTCGGCCACCACGTTGGACCGTGGCGCATCGTCGGCTCATTGGGCGCGGGGGGCTTCGGCCGGGTCTTCAAGGTGGAGCGGGGCGGGCACGTCTACGCGCTGAAGATCGCGCTGCGTCCCGCGGGGCCGCACGCGGCGGAGGAGGAGGACGTCAACGGCCGGCTGTCGCGTGAAGTGGCGGCGCTGCTCGCCTGCGCGCCGCATCCCAACCTGCCGCGCGTGCACGCGGTGGATCGCTGGCCCGCGCCACCGGACGGCTACTTCTTCCACGTCACCGACTACGTGGACGGAGAGACCTTCCACGAGTGGCGCTGGCGGGTGAAGCCGTCCGCGGCGCACCTGCTCACCGTCTACACGGAGGTCGTGCGGGTGGTGGCGGACCTTCACCGGCGCGGCGTGCATCACCGGGACCTGAAGGCGGACAACCTGCTCATCCGCCGCGTGGATGAGCGGCCCGTGCTCATCGACCTGGGCACCGCGCGCATCCCGGGCGCCTCCACGCTGACGGTGGGCGTGGCGCCCGCGTCCCCGCACCTGTTGCCGCCCGAGTGCGTGGCCTTCCTGCGCGAGGGCTCCTGGAAGGCGGGCGCGAACTTCGACGCGGGCGTGCCCGGAGACCTCTACGCGCTGGGCGCGCTGCTCTACGAATCGCTGACGGACGGCTACGCGTTCGACCCGAGGCTGCCCTACGACCGGCTGTTGCCCGCCATCGAGACGGTGGTGCCGCGCGCTCCGCACGAGGTGAACCCCAAGGTGCCCCAGGCCCTGGGCGACATCGCGATGCGGCTGTTGTCCAAGCGCCCCGAGGATCGCTATTCGAGCACGGAGACGCTGCTGCAGGCGCTCTGGGAGGCCGCGAAGGACAAGCGCCAGCAGGAGTGGAAGCTGTCGCTGGACGTCCCCATGGACCGGGAGGCGCCGCTGGTGGACCGGGGCGTGGTGTCGCTGTCCCAGTTCCCCGGGACCGCCCAGGTGCCAGAGCCCGTGCCCGAGCGGGTCGCGACCCTGGCCCCATCCATTGGGTTGTCTCCGTCCGCTGATTCGCCCGTTCCAGGGGAGGGCGCTCCACCGTCGTCCAGGGCGCGGCGTCATCGCATCGCCGGGTCGCTGGGCCTGGGAGTCCTGCTCCTGGGCCTGCTGGTCTTTGGTCTGTTCCGGTCGGTTCCGAGCACCCGCCGCCCCGCTGTCCCGCCTGATTCAGAGAAAGGAAGTTCGTCCGTGACGCCAACCCCGAGTCTTCCCGATGCCTCCGTGCTCGCGGTGGCGTCCGCCCCGGATGCGGGGGCTTCCCCCGAGGAGGCGCCCTCCGCGCCCGTTCAGGACGCCGAAGGGGTCGCGGCCACGTCCACGCCCGTGAAGCCCTTGCGCACGGATGGGGGGATGTTGCGCAAGATCGCCGGAGCGGCCACCGCGGCCTGCGTGGGGGCTTCCTGCGGAGGGGGCACTGGCAGGATCCGCAGCGAGGGGGACACCCTTGACCCGTGCCCCAAGGGCGCCGCCAGGGCCATGAGGGAGCTGCAGATTCCCCCCGCGGGGCTGATGGCTTTTGCGGCCCCAGCGGGGAACGACGAGCTCATGCTGGTCCCGGTCACCGCGGGATGGCGGTCCATGCGGATTGATCCAAATGGTCAGTGGGGCGGAGGGCGGGCGAGAAGCGTGAAGGTGAAGGTCATCTTCGGGAAGGAGCGCACACGGTTCCTGGTCACGGAGGTGACCCAGCTCGATGGGCAGATCCTGCCCATCTGCATGGATTACCTTTCATATATGGACCACATGCCAGGCTGGGCGCCGCTTACGGGTAGGGTTGCGGAGGTCAATCCGCGCGACACGGCCACGGTTCGCTATATCCCGAACCTGATGAACTTCGTTCCGGTGCAGTCCTTCGTGAACGTCGAAGAGGGCTGAAGCCCCCCTTCGCGGGGTCGCCCTACCCAGGGGGAGGGGACCTCGTGGGGTAG
>NZ_RAWD01000522.1:0-4005 GCF_003612065.1 Corallococcus sp. CA047B | reverse complement strand
GGCGGAGGACGACAAGGACCGGGACAGGGGCCGGGACTCCGGGCGGGATGAGCCTCGCGGCGGCCGGGGCAAGCGCGGCCGGGGCGAGGTGACGCTCTTCCTGGACGAGCCCGCGGAGGTGTTCCTCAACAACAAGCGGTTGGGGACCACGCCGCTGGTGAAGCGCGCGCTGCCGGTGGGTGCGACCGAGTTGATATTGGTGGGCGAGGACAAGAAGCGCCGCGTGCTCTCCGTGCCGGTGGAGGCGGGCAAGACGGTGCGCCTCAACCTCAAGCTGAAGGACCTGCCCGGCCGATGAATGAGAGGCAGGGTCGGAAGGGCTCCGCTATCCTTTCGGCCCATGGCGTTCTCCCTTGGCTTCCTGATGGACCCGCTCGAGAGCGTGCGGGTGGACCACGACACGACGTTCTCGCTGATGCTGGAGGCCCAGCGGCGCGGGCACGACGTCTACTACTTCGAGCAGGGGTGGCTGCGCTTCAACGGCCGGTGCGCTGAGGCGCGCATGCGCCGGGTGAAGGTGCGGCGCGAGCCCGGCCGGCACTTCGACGTGCTGCATGAAGAGGTGCGGCCCCTGTCGAAGCTGGACGTGCTCTTCCTGCGCAAGGATCCGCCGGTGGACGCGAACTATCTGCACGCGACCCAGCTGGTGGAGCTGTGTCCGGACCGCTCGCCGGTGTTCATCAACAACCCGTCCGGCATCCGCGACGCGAACGAGAAGCTCTTCACGCTGAACTTCCCGGACCTGATGCCGGAGACGCGCGTGACGAGCGAGCTGTCGGTGGTGATGGACTTCGCGGCCCAGAACGCGAAGGGCACCATCCTCAAGCCCATCGACGGGTTCGGCGGCAAGGGCATCCTCTTCCTGGCGCCGGGGGACCGCAACGCGCGCTCGATGGTGGAGCTGCTGACGCAGGGCGGGAAGGAGCCCATCCTCGCGCAGGCGTACGTGCCGGAGAGCCGCCTGGGCGACAAGCGCATCATCCTGGTGGACGGCGATCCGGTGGGCGCGGTGCTGCGCGTGCCGTCGGACGCGGACCACCGGGGCAACATGGCCGCGGGCGGCACGCCGATGAAGGCGGAGATCACCGCGCGCGATCTGCACATCTGCCAGCGCCTCAAGCCCGCGCTCCAGGAGAAGGGGCTCATCCTGGTGGGCATCGACGTGCTGGGCGACTACCTCACGGAGGTGAACGTCACCAGCCCCACGGGGCTCGTGGAGGCAAGCCACCTGGACCACGTCTCCTGCGAGGCGCGCGTGCTGGACGTGGCCGAGCGGATGCACGGCGCCCGCTGACGTGACGGCTTCCTCGGCTCCTTCGGCCGCACGGGACGACGAGACGCTGGACGCCATTGGCACCGCGGACGTGCGGGTGTTCCAGCGCCGCTCGGGCTACCGCTTCACGTTGGATGCGGTGCTGCTGGCGCACTTCGCGGCCACGGAGGGGCGGGAGCTGTCCGGGCCGGTGCTGGAGTTGGGCGCTGGCAGTGGCGTGGTGTCGCTGCTGCTGGTGAAGCAGTTCGGCGTCGAGGGACCGGTGGACGCGCTGGAGCTGCAGCCCGGGGTGTACGCGCGGCTCACGCGCGCGGTGGCGCTCAACGGGTGTGAAGGGCGGGTGCGGCCGGTGCTCGGGGACCTGCGGCAGGCGCGGACGCTGCTGGCATCCGGGGCCTATGGGCAGGTGGTGTCCAACCCGCCGTTCCGCCGGGCCCAGGCGGGGGTGGTGAGCCCGGACGAGGAGCGCGCCGTGTCCAAGTCGGAGGTGGCGTGTGACGCCGAGGCGGTGGTCGCCGCGGCCCGGCATGCGCTGCGTCCAGGCGGAGGCGTGAGCCTGGTGTATCCGGCGGCGCGGCTTGGAGAGGTGCTGGGGTTGCTCACGGGGGCGAGGCTGTTTCCCCGGGTGCTGCGCACGGTGCATGCGCACGTGGAGGCCCCGGCGACGCGCTTCCTGGTGCAGGCGCTGCGGGACCAGGACCGGGGACTGTCGGTGCGGCCGCCGTTGATCGTCCACGGGGCGGGGCCTGGGGGCTACGGCGCGGAGGTGGCGGCGTTGATGGACGTGCCGCTGGCGGAGCGAGACGGGGGTTGAGTGCCTGCCCGCAGAGCCACGGGCCGGGCGGGCGTCCGGGCCGGAAGGGCGGACGCGTCACAACGTATGGGGCACTTCACCCACCGGACGCGTGCGTCCCGGACGAGGAGAGCACCCATGAACGTGACGATGATGAACGAACAACCGTCGTTGTTGAAGTCGGCCGCGCTGCTGCCTCCGCGTCTGTCATTGGGCGCGACGATGATCCAGCACGGGCTCGCGAAGCTGAAGAAGGAGGGCGCCGAACAGCACGCGGGCATGTTCGAGCAGCTCGGGTTCAAGCCGGGGCGTCCGTGGGTGCTGGCGACGGGCATCACGGAGCTGGTGGCGGGGGTGAGCTCCATCCTGGGCATCGCGACGCGGTTCACGGCGCTGTCGGTCATCGTGACGCAGGCAGTGGCCATCGCGAAGGTGCACGGCAAGAACGGCTTCGACATCACCAAGGGCGGGTACGAGTTCAACGTGGCGCTCATCGCCATCGCCCTGGGGACGTTGATGCGGGGGCCGGGGCGGCTGTCGCTGCACAGCGCGCTGGAGCGGCGGGTGAAGCGCAAGGAGCTGAGGCACTTCCGGCTGCTGCCGCGCCAGCGCCGGGGTTCAATGCTGCTCGACGCGCTGGGGTAGGCCCTGTCCGGCGACGGACGGGGGTGGGTGCTGGAAGGGAGGTGGGGGTGTCGCCTGCCCGGCTGCTATCGAGCCGGCCCCAGCGGTGCCGCCCTCGTCCCGTCGCCTTCCCGTAAGATGGGCGGGCCATGGCCCCGTCCGTCCTGTTGATGCTGGCGCTCGCCGCGCCCGCCGCGTCCGTCCCCAACTTCTCCACAGCCGAGCGTCCCAGCACCGCGCTCCTCCTCGATGCGGGCACGGCCTCCGTGCGCTCCGTCATCCGGAACGTCGGGGCTGAACAGCTCGGCGCGGCCGGTGTCGCATCGGTGATGGGGGCCGCAGTCAACATCCAGCGCGCGGCCGAAGCCGGAACCGATCAACTCAGCGCGGCAGGGCTCGCTTCGGTGCAGGCGGCGGTGGGAGGCACGCATGCCACGCTCGCGGGCTCACGACAGCTCAGTGTGGCGGGCCTCGCCTCCGTGAAGGCCGCAGCCAACAGCCAGCGCACGACCGTGATGGGCTCCGCGCAGCTCACGAATGCAGGCCTCGCCTCCGTGCAGGCCGTCGCGAGGAATCCTTCATCCACGCTCACGGCGACGGCGCCGATGCGTGGCAATGGGGGCATCGTGCAGGTCGCGGGCGTCGCGCCGCGCACGGCCTCCTCCGGGGTGACCTTCGCGAATGGCACGGCCCCGTCTGTCTCGATGCGGATGCCCGCCGGCATGGCGGCGCCTGCCTCCGCACCGGCCCCGGGCGCGCCGTCGAACACGACGCCCGCGTCGGGCACCTCGCCCTCCGCTACGAGCACTGCCTCCGCGACGCCGCCCACGGGCACCACCACCGTGCAGGGCACGACGCCCCCCAGCACGGACACGACCTCCGCGCAGCCCGTCACCCCTTCCACCAGCCTCTCGGAAGCAGGCCGCATCGCAGTGGACGCCAGTGTCGCGGCCCTGCGCGCCGCCGCCATCGCGATGCATGAGAAGTCCGGCACCGCGCCCGGCCTCGTCGCCGTGGGGGACCCGGACGCGCACTACGCCCGGGGCGTGGAAGCCCTCAAGTCCAAGGACAGCGCCACCGCCATCGCGGAGCTGTCCGCGTGCGTCCAGGCCGCGCCGTCCCGCGCCGACTGCCGTTGGGAGCTGGGCTGGGCCTACTCCCTGGACGGCCGCTGGTCGGAAACCCTCACGCAGTGGACGCAGGTGCGCGCGCTCAAGCCGGACCAGCCCGACCTGGAAGGTGCGCTCACCCAGGCCCGCAGCCAGGCGGCGCTCCAGGCCCGGCTCGCGCAGCCCGTGGACGCCGCGCCCCGCCC
>NZ_RAWD01000521.1:0-4067 GCF_003612065.1 Corallococcus sp. CA047B | reverse complement strand
CCCCGCCGTCGCGCCCCCGGCGGGGGGCGCGGAGGCGGGGAGGGGAGTGCCGGGTGCTTCCAGTCGCGCGAGCCGCGTCTCCAACGCCGCGACCGTGGCCTCCAGCCGCTTCACCGTCTCCCGCAGGTCCTGACCTTCACCTTCGTCCGACATTGCCCCCCCTCATGCACCATCGCATCCCAACCCGCTGGACCTTCACGCAAGCACTGCCACCCCGGGTTCTCAATGTGAACGGATGCGATGTCCGTGCATGGCCCGGGGAGCGCCCCAGCCCGTCGCTGAATGTCGCCCTGGGCAACCGGCCTGGAGGCGGCACGCCGTTCAAGGGACGCATCGACGCGGTGCGGGTCTACGGCAGGGTGCTCAGCGCGGCGGAGCTTCAGCAGCTCTGACGCCGCGGTGAGCGGGGCCGGCCTCCGGAGGGGCCCGGGGGCCGGCGCTTCGCCTGGAGTCCCAGGCGCGCTTCTTCAGGCCAGGTTGTGGAACACGTGCTGCACGTCTTCGTCCTGCTCCAGCATGTCCACCAGCTTGAGGACCTCCTGGGCCTGCTCCTCGGGCAGCTCCTTGAGGGTGCCCTCCAGGGGGATGTATTCGGACTCCGCGGACAGCGGCGAGATGCCCTTGGCCTCGATGGCCGCCTGGAGCTTGCCGAAGTCCGCGAACTCGCAGCGCAGGAGGAGCTGCTTCTCCCCCTTCTCGCCGGTGGTCTCGCCCATCTCCTGAAGGCCGTGGTCGATGAGCTCCAGCTCCAGCGTCTCCAGGTCCAGTCCTTCGGGGTCCAGGCGGATGGCGCCCATGCGCTTGAACATGCGGGACACGCCGCCGGAGGTGGCCATGCTTCCGCCCAGCTTGGTGAACGGGAAGCGGACGTTGGCCACGGTGCGCACGATGTTGTCCGTCGCCGTCTCCACCAGCACGCCGACGCCGTGGGGCGCGTAGCCCTCGTAGAGGACGATCTGGTAGTCGGCCTGGTCCTGGCCGCTGGCGCGTTTGATCGCGCTCTCCACGTTGTTCTTCGGCATGTTCGCCGCGCGGGCATTCTGGATGGCCCGGCGCAGCGCGGAGTTGGAGGTCGGGTCCGGTCCGCCGGCCTTCACCGCGATCACGATGTCCTTCGTGATGCGCGTGAAGATCTTCGCCATCTTGTTCCAGCGGGCGAACATCGTCGCCTTGCGTGTCTCGAAAATGCGTCCCATGGTGCCTCCAATTATATCGCGGCCCGCCCCGGTGGGACGGGTTTCGCACGTCAGGCGCGCGGGAAGCGGCTCGCCAGCGCGTCGGCCAGGGGGCCCGCCCCCGTGCGCAGGGGGTCCACGCAGGGCAGCCCGTGCGCGCGGCCGGTGGTCTCCAAGAGCGCGAGGGCCGCGTCCTCGGCCAGGGACTCGGTGTTGATGGCGATGCCGGTGCACTGGATGGAGGGGTTCGTCAGCCGGCCCTCCAGCACCGTGCGGTCGATGACGTCCTGAATCGACGGCAGCGCA
Organism: Corallococcus sp. CA047B; assembly: GCF_003612065.1. Lineage (NCBI taxonomy): Bacteria > Pseudomonadati > Myxococcota > Myxococcia > Myxococcales > Myxococcaceae > Corallococcus > Corallococcus sp. CA047B. Next base: position 2,586 of record NZ_RAWD01000521.1, on the reverse strand, counting down.
TGCTTCACGCCACGCATCGTGGTGCGCGTGGGTTCGTGGCAGACGATGAAGGCGTCCGGCTGCGCGCCGTGCAGCAGGCCCAGCGTGACGCCCGCGAAGGACGGGTGGAACAGCGAGCCCTGGCCCTCCACCACGTCCCAGTGGTCCGCGTCGTTCTCCGGGGTGAGCCACTCCGCCGCGCCCGCGACGAAGTCGGACACCACGGCGTCCAGCGCCACGCCACGCCCGGAGATGAGGATGCCCGTCTGGCCCGTGGCCCGGAAGTCGGCCTTCCACCCGCGATTGCGCAGCTCCTTCTCCAGCGCCAGCGCCGTGTACTTCTTGCCCACCGCGCAGTCGGTGCCCACCGTCAGCACGCGCAATCCCTGGCGCTTCGTGCCCTTGCCCGTGGCGAAGTCCCGGTCCGGAAAGCGCACGTCGTGCAGCTTGCGCCCGTGCTTCGCCGCGGCCTCGGCCACGGCGGGGATGGAGCCCAGCCGCTTGTGCAGGCCGGTGGCCACGTCAAACCCGGCCTCCAGCGCCCGCACCAGCGTGGTGACCCACGCGTCCGCCAGCACGCCGCCCGCGTTCACCACGCCGACCACCAGCGTGCGCGCGCCCCGGGCCTTCGCCGCCGCGAGGTCCATGTCGGGCAGGCCACAGTCCGCCATGCACCCCGGCAGCCGCAGTTGGCCCACGCACCACTCGGGCCGCCAGTCCACGATGCCGTGGGCCGTCTTGGCCGCGAGCTGATCCTTCACGTCTCCCAGGAACAGCAGGTAGGGCTTGTCGATGTCCACGCGCCAGCGCCTTAGCACGGCGCAAAAAGGCCGTGGAAATGGCGCGGGGAATAAGCGCGACACCCGACGTAACAGGGCAGGGGCCCACACCGGTCTGTTCATCCCCCGCCCTTCTTCGGAGTCCTCCATGCGCTTCACCTCTTCCGCCGCCCTCCTGTTCGCCGCCTCGCTCGCCACCGCCTGTGGAGGTCCGCTGGAGGAGGACGCCGCTTCGACAGGACAGGAGGGCGAGGCCGCCAGCGCCAGCGATGCGCTGATCGTGTTGCCGCCCGTCCTCCCCTGCCTCACCAGCAGCACGGTGCTGGCGCAGCCGGACGGCGCGACGGTCCCCTACGTCTGGAACTGCCGCAAGACGGGCTATGTCTCCACCCACGCGTCGTCGGTGGATGCCACCTATACCCAGTCGTCCTGCGTCGACCGCTTCGTGGTGGATGTGACCAGCATTGGCGGCCGGTCCGCCAAGCCCTTCGTGGAGGCGGCCCCGACCTCCGCCCCGGCCTCCAGGTCGGCTTGCGAAAACCTGTCCGTCACCGCCGACGCCTGGGCGGTGACCACCGGCGCCTGGATGTACCTGGGCACGGTGACGGGCTCGGGTTCGTGGCTCCCCTCGGCCATCCCGGGCATCCCGGGCTACTGCCGGACGCGCTTCTACATCCCCGGCGACGCGGGCTACTCCAAGGTGCGGGTGACGGGCATCGCGACGTCGTACGGGACGAAGATCCCCGTGCGCACGGGCGCGGAAATCTTCGAAGGAAACCCCTGCTGATTCCGGGGGAATAAGCGCGGCCCCTGGCGTAACCCAGGGGGGAGGGCCCCCTTTCCCCTCGGGTCCTCGCCCCACTGGAGCCATCCCATGCGCTTGCCCCCCCTGGCCGTGCCCGGAAAGGGCCCCTGCTGACCCTCCGGAAACAAGCGGCGGGCGGCCAACCTGCCCGGTGGGAACCGCACGGGCGGGTATCGTCGGACTTCGCGGCCGGGGCGGGGCCTGCTAGGAACGGGCCCGTGGTGTTCCGCCCGCGATCGCCCCGTGTCGTCCCCCGGCCCGGGGAGTCCTCCGCATCCGAGAAGGAGGCAGCCCCAGCCTCCCGCGAGGACGCCGCGGAGTTCCAGGCGCTCGTCGCCCGGTGCGCACCCGCGTTGGAAGAGCGGGCCCGCATCCTGTGCCGGGGGCGCAACCCCTCCGACGCGAAGGACCTGTTGCAGGAAACCTACGAGCGGGCCTTCCGCGCGTTTCATACGTATGACCGGTCCGCGCCTCCCATGGCGTGGCTGGCGTCCATCCTCGTTCGACGCTTCCTCGACTGGTGCCGGCACGACCGGCGGCACCCCCAAGAGGAGTTCACCGACGCGATGGGGGACACCCTGGCGGAGGCCGAAACGCCGCCGGAAATCTGGGCGCACTACACGCTTGAAGACGTGTGGAGCGCGGTGGAACAGCTTCCCCCGGAGCTGCGCGAGGTGGTCCGAATGAAGGACATGGAGCGACAGAGCTACGCGGAGATCGCCCGACGGCTCGGCATCCCGTCCATGACGGTGGGCACCCGCCTGTTCCGCGCCCGCAAGAAGCTCAAGGAGCTGCTCCTCGCGCGACAGGGAAGCGCCGGGGTCTCCTCTTGAATCCGATGTGCGAACAGCTCGCCGCCTTCGTGGACGGCGAGCTGACCTCCGAGCAGGCCCAGGCCTTCAGTGTCCACCTGGCGGACTGCGCGGAGTGTCAGGCGGGGCTGGAGGACCAGGTGCAGGCGAGCCTCGCGGTGCAGGCCGCTGGGGATGCCCACGCGGCCCACCAGCGCCCCCAGGCGACCCC
>NZ_RAWD01000520.1:0-4069 GCF_003612065.1 Corallococcus sp. CA047B | reverse complement strand
CCCATGCCCCGTCCCCGCCGCCCGTGAAGTCCCGTGCCCCGGACCCTGTCAGTCAGGGTGGGAGCGGGGCACGTCCCCGCGAAGCGGTGGCAAGCCCCGAAGGGCCGCCAGCGGTTGGAAAGGCGTCACTGTCCCCTCCCGCCGGGTGGCGGCGCGCGCACTGGTGGACACCGGGCAGGCCAGCGAGGGGGGTGGGCGCCATGGGGCGAAGTCCCCACCGTGAACGGACGCGGGCGCGAAAGGGCAAGGACGCGTCCGGCGGGGAAGGGACACCCATGGCTCGTCCCAGACGCTTCGGACAGGAAGACGGATGGGGGCTCGGGGCGAGCCTCGCGGTGGCGTTCGTGCTGGTGGCGGTCATCCTGGGGGCGGTGGTGATGATCCGGGCCTCCTCGAAGGCGCGGGTGACGGAGCGCTCCATGGACCTGTTCGAGGTGGAGCAACTGGGGCGGGCCTTCGGCGACAAGGTCTCCCTGGCCAACAGCGCGCTGCTGGCGGGCGGGCGCTCCCTCTCCCAGGATACGGCGCTGCCCCGCCAGCGCTTCCTGGACACCGCTGGACGGCTGCGCGAGCGGTTGTCCGACCCCGAGGTCCAGGCGCTGGTGGATGAGGTGTGGCGGGCCGAGCAGGGGCACGAAGCCGCCCTCCACGCCCTGCGCGACACGTCCACGTCCCCCGTCCTGGAGAAGGAGGCGGCCCGCGAGCGCCTGGCGCGGGCCCATGGGCGGGTGCGCGAGGCCCAGGCCCAGTTGGAGAAGAGGGTGCAGGCGGGGCTGCGCGACGACAGCCAGGCGGCGGTGGTGGCGGACCGGTGGGAGCTGGGCCTGCTGCTGCTGGTATCGGTCCTGGGCCTGGGCGTGGCGGCGGCGCTGGCGTGGGTGCTCCACCGCCGGCTGCACCCGCTCAAGCGCGAGGCCCAGGCCAGCGCGCACCGCTTCCAGGCGCTGGTGGAGGGCGTGCGCGACTACGCCCTGGTGCTGCTCGACGCGCGCGGCCGGGTGGCCAGTTGGAACCCGGGCGCCGAGCGCATGAAGGGCTGGAGCGAGGCGGAGATCCTGGGGCGCCCGGCCTCCACCTTCTACACCTCCGAGGACGCCGCCGCGGGCCAGGCGGAACGCGACCTGTCGCGCGCGCTGAAGGACGGGCGGCTGCGCTCGGAGGGCTGGCGACAGCGAAAGGACGGCTCGCGCTTCCGGGCGGAGGTGTCCATCACCGCGCTGCGCGACGAGGAGGGCACGCCGCAGGGCTTCGCGGTGGTGACGCGCGACATCACCGAACAGCGGCGCTCGGAGCGGATGCAGGAGCTGCTCGCGGAGGCCGGGCGCGTCTTCCACCAGTCGTTGGATCCGGACCTGACGGTGGCGGAGCTGGCCCGGCTGCTGGTGCCGGAGGTGGCGGATGGCTGCATCCTCTACCTGCTCACGCCCGCGGGGGAGCTGCGGCCCCGGGCCGTGACGCACGTGCGGCCCGAGCGCGAGGAGAGCCTGTGGGAGGCCTTGCGGCGCTTCCCCCCGCGCGCGGGCATGCCGCCCACCATCTGGTCCGTGATGCGCACCGGGCGCTCGCGCCTGGACGTGGACGTGGGCGTGGACGACCTGGAGGACTCCTCGGAGAGTCCCGCGCACCGGGTGCTCATCGACCGGCTGGGCATCGGGTCCTCGCTGGCGGTGCCGCTGCGCGCGGGCAGCCGGACGCTGGGCGTGTTCGTGTTGATGACGGCCCGGGGACACCGCCGCTTCACCCAGGCGGACCAGGTGCTGGTGGAGGAGCTGGCCGGACGCGCGGCGCTGGCCTTGGACAACACGCGGCTCTTGCGCGAGGCGCGCGAGGCGGTGGACCTCATCTCCGTCACCGCGCACGACCTGGGCAATCCCTTGCAAGCGCTGCAATTGCTGTTGAACAAGGTGCAGCGCGCCCACGCCAACGACGACGACGACGGGGTGCGAAAGGGATTGGTGGCGGCGCGCGGTCAGGCGCAGCGGCTGGGGCAATTGCTGCACGACCTGCTGGACCTGTCGCGGCTGTCCTCCGACAAGCGGCTGCTGGACGCGGCGCCCATGGACCTGGGGGAGCTGGCGCGCGAGGTGGTGGAGCGCTTCGCGGAGACCGCCGCGCAGGCGGGGAGCCTCCTGACGCTGGACGTGGAGGAGGGACAGGTGGGCCACTGGGACCGGATCCGCCTGGACCGGGTGCTGACGAACCTCATCTCCAATGCGCTGAAGTTCGGCCGGGGTCACCCCGTGCGGGTGCGGGTGGCGGCGCTGGACGACGCGCACGTGCGGCTCACCGTGCGCGACGAGGGTGTGGGCATCGCGCCGGAGGCCCAGCGCCGCGTCTTCGAGCGCTTCGAGCGCGAGCCCTCCGCGAAGGTCGAGCTGGGCTATGGCCTGGGCCTCTACATCGTGCGCCAGCTGGTGGAGGCGCACGGGGGCCTCATCCGCCTGGACAGCATCCCGGGGCAGGGCTCGACCTTCACCGTGGACCTGCCGCGCGTGCCCCGGTTCGTGGAGGAGCCGTTGGCGCCGGAGCCGGACCTGCTCCAGTGACGCCCGTCCATTACAGGTGCAGCGAGGGCACGGGGGCGACGAGGCCGGGGCGGATGGGGAAGTCGTCGGGCAGCTTCTCGCGCTCCTCCAGGCGCTCGAACTCTAGCGGGTCGTGCGCGCAGAACACCTTCACCTGTTCGCCGTGGCGCTGCACCAGCTCGCGCAGGCGGCGCAGGTTGTACCAGCGCATCCACCCGTCCTTCTGCATCAGCTTCTGGTAGGCGCGCAGGCCGACGGTGCACCGGTAGCGGTCCAGGTCCATCTCCCCGTGGTGGAAGTACGCGTCGCCCGCGTGCAGCAGCCACTCCTCCCCCGTGTCGATGGCCACGCCCGCGTGTCCCAGCGTGTGGCCCGTCAGCGGCACCAGCAAAATCTCCGGCGGCAGCCCGGAGAGCTCGCGCACGCAGTCGAAGCCGAACCAGCCTTCACCCTGGGAGGCGGCGTAGGTCTCCCAGCGCCGCTCCTGTGCCCACTGCTGGGGACGGAAGCGCGCGCGGTCCAGCCAGGAGCGCTGCGCGGTGGCCACGCGGTACTCCTCCGCCAGCACGTGCACGCGTGCATGGGGGAAGTCGTCCAGGCCGCCCGCGTGGTCGAAGTCCAGGTGCGTGAGGACGATGTCGCGCACGTCGCTGGCCTGGAAGCCCAGCCGTTCAATCTGGCGCACGGCGGTGGCCTCCTCCGCCAGGGCGGGCCGGCACAGCACGTCGCGGAACAGGCCACTGAGCCGCTCGCGGGGCGCATACACGTCATTGAGGCCGAAGCCGGTGTCCACCAGCACCAGGCCGCGAGCCGTCTCCACCAGCAGGCAGTGGCAGGTGAGCGCCGCCGGGCCGGTGAAGCCGCGCCGTCCGTCCATGAGCCGCCGACCGGGCGGACACATCGTGGTGCAGTTCAGGTGGTGGATGCGCATGGCGGCTCCCGCTCCTCGTGACCGTGGCGGAAATCCGGCCCTCCGACACCAGGCCCGAGGGGACCGCCATCCGTTCGTTCAGGGCAAAAGTGCGCCGTGGCCCGGCTGGGAGGAATCACCACGACCCCGAAGGGACGGGGGCTCGCCTGCCCGGAAGGTGAGGGGGCCGACCTTCAGAGTGGCGGGGACTGCCCGGCGTCCTCCGTGCCCCGCGGCGGCGCCGACATCAGCACCAGGGCCTCGGAGGCGGTGACGGAGCGGTGTTCGACGCCGCGCGGGACGATGAGCAGCTCGCCTGCCTCCAGGTCCACGGAGCGTTCGCGCGACTCCACCCGCAGGTGGCCCCGGGTGACGAAGAACAACGCATCCCCGGTCGCGTGCTGGCACCAGGGCCCGCTGCCCGTCAGGCGCACCAGGTGCACCGGCTGCCCATGGAGCATTCCCACGGGCTGGGGGGTGTCCGGGCCGGACAGGTGGGTGAAGGCCTGGGCCAGGTTCACCTTCTCCATCGGGGGCGGCAGGGCGTCACCAGGAGACGGTGCCGGGGCCTCGGCGGGGACGGCCACGGTGCCGCGGCGGCGTGAGTCCCAACGGGGAGGACGGCCTCCAAGGG
>NZ_RAWD01000051.1:0-36516 GCF_003612065.1 Corallococcus sp. CA047B | reverse complement strand
CCCCCGCCACGCCCGCCGTGAAGGAGCGCCGCCGCACGCCGCTGCTCATGGGCTCGCTGGCGGTGGGCGCGGCACTGCTCGCCGGCGGATGGTGGCTCCTGCACCGGGGACAGCAGACGACGGACGATGCCCAGGCTGAAGGCCGGGTGATGAGCGTGGCCTCGCGCGTGGCGGGCCAGGTGCGGCGCGTGCCCGTGGTGGACAACCAGCGCGTGGAGGCGGGCCAGGTGCTGGTGGAGCTGGATCCGGAGGACTTCGCCGCCCGGCTCGCCGCGGCCCGCGCGGACCTGCTGGCCGCGCGCGCCTCCGCCGACAGCGCGAAGGCGACCCTCTCCCTCACCGAGCGGACCGCGCCCGCGTCGCTCGCCCAGGCGGAGGGCGGACTCACCTCCGCCACCTCCACGCTGGAGTCCGCGAAGGCCGCCATCGCGCAGGCGGACGCGGAGGTCGCCGCCGCGACGTCGCGCCAGCTCTTCGCGGCCACGAACCTGCGCCGCGCACGGGAACTCTTCGCTCAGCAGGCCCTGGCCCAGGCGGACGTGGACCTGCGCCAGACGGAGCTCGACGCGGCGGACGCGCAGTTGGAGCAGGCGCGGGCCCGGCGGGTGTCCGCGGACGCCACGGTGGCGGGCTCCCACGGCGGCGTGACGCTGGCCCGGGGACGGCTGAGCGCGGCCCAGACGACCGGCGAACAACTGGCCGCGGCGCGCGCCGCGCTGGCCCTGGCCGAGGCTCGGGTGCTGCAGGCGGAGGCCGCCGTGCGGCTGTCGGAGCTGAACCTCTCCTACACCACGGTGCGCGCCGCGCGCTCCGGCGTGGTGTCTCGCCGCTCCGTGGAGGAAGGCCAGACGGTGGGCCCGGAGCGGTCGCTGATGGCCATCGTCCCGCGCGATGACGTCTGGGTGGTGGCGAACTTCAAGGAGGACCAGTTGGAGCGCGTGCAGCCCGGCCAGCGGGCGCGGGTGCGCTTCGACATGTACGGGCGGCGCGACTTCCCGGGCCACGTGGAGAGCCTGTCGCACGGCACCGGATCCCGCTTCGCGCTGCTGCCACCGGACAACGCCAGCGGCAACTTCGTGAAGGTCGTGCAGCGCGTGCCGGTGCTCATCCGCCTGGACACCGCCCCGGACGTGGAGCTGCGCCCGGGCATGAGCGCCGAGGCCACCGTCTACACGGACGCGCCATGAGCACCGGCACGGCCCCCGCCGGTGAGGAAGCCACGCTGCTGACGGGCAACAAGACGCTCATCACCCTGGGCGCGATGTTCGCCGGGCTGATGGCCTTCCTGGACATCTCCATCGTCAACGTGGGGCTCAACGACATCCGCGCGAGCTTCGGCACGCCGTTGGATCAGATCGCCTGGGTGTCCACCGCGTACGCGATGGCGAACATCACCATCATCCCGCTGTCGGGCTGGCTCTTGAAGCGCTTCGGCTTCCGGCGCTACTACACCGCGTCCATCCTCATCTTCACCGCCGCGAGCATGCTGTGCGGCCTGTCGTGGGACCTGCCTTCGCTGGTGGTGTTCCGCGTGCTCCAGGGCCTGGGCGGCGGCGCCATCATCCCCACGTCCCAGAGCGTGCTGTTCTCCCGCTACCCGGAGCGGCAGCACGGCATGGCGGGCGCGCTGTTCGGCATGGGCGCCATCACGGGGCCCCTCTTGGGACCCAGCGTGGGCGGCTACCTCATCGACCTGTCGTCCTGGCACTGGGTCTTCCTCATCAACGTCCCCTTCGGCCTGTTCTCCGCCTGGGTCGCGTGGAGGCACCTGAAGCAGCCGGGCTTCGTGCCGGAGCGCGCGCCGGTGGACCGCTTCGGCATCGCGCTGCTCGCGGTGGGCATGGTGTCCATGCAGTACGTGCTGGAGGAGGGCAACCGCGAGGGCTGGTTCGAAAGCGCCACCATCACCGTGCTCGCCTGCGTGGCGGTCATCAGCCTGGTGGGGTTCGTGAGCCACGAGCTGGAGACGCGCCACCCGGTGGTGGAGCTGCGCATCTTCCTCAACCGGGCCTACGCCGCGGCGACAGGGCTCAACTTCCTCATCGGGACGGCCATCTTCGCGGGGTCCCTGCTCCTGTCGCTCTACTGCGGCACGGTGATGCACTACCGGGCGCTCGACATCGGGAAGGTGTTCCTCTTCGGCAGTTGGATCCAGCTCTTCATCTTCCCGCTGGCAGGCCGGCTGGTGACGCGGATGGATCCACGCAAGCTGCTGGTGGTGGCCAACGCCGGCATCTTCACCAGCCTGTGGCTCAACGCCCACCTGACGGCCCAGGCGGACATGTCCAGCCTGGTGACGCCGCTGTTCATCCGGGCGGTGGGAACGGGCTTTGGCTTCGTCCCGCTCACCTTCCTCGCCGTCACCGCGCTGCCCGCCTCGCAGCGTCCGGGCGGCACCGCGCTCTTCAGCCTCACCCGCGAGCTGGGGGCCTCCATCGGCACCGCGTGGATGAGCACGCTGCTGGACCGGGAATCCCACCGCGCCTACGCGGCCATCACGCAGCATGTGGACGCCTACAACCCGTGGGTCCAGGAGCAACTGGCCACGCTGAGCGCGGGCCCTGGAAGCAGGCTCTTCGCACCCGACGCCGCCGCGCTCGCGGTCCTGCAACACCGCATCAGCGAACAGGCGTTGGTGAAGGCCTTCAACAGCGGCTTCCTGTTCCTGGCCTTGAGCTTCCTGGCCGCGTCGGTCCTCATCGTCTTCATGAAAAAGCCCGGTCCGTCACCGGACCGGGCTTCACTTGACGGGGCTCACTGAGCCGACTTCATCAGTCGCGCTGGATGGCGCCCTTCGGGACCAGGATGACGACTTCCTTGCAGTCCGAGTAGATGATGGACGGCATGTCCTTGTAGTTGTGCGTCGTCTTGCCGCCGTTGCGCACGATGCCCATGTCGTTGCCCTTCGAGCCGCCGCTGTAGTCCCAACCGTGGCGCGACTGGAAGATGATGGCGCCGTCCGGGACCTTGCCTTCCGCGACGAGCTTCTTGTACTGGTCCGCGGTCACCACGTTCGCGGTGGCGTTGCCGTACGGGCTCTTGATGGTCTGCTGACGCGAGCCGGGGAACGGGATGGAGTCCCAGCCCTTGCGCAGCATCTGCGCCATGCCGCCGCGCGGGTTGTTCGGGTCATTGCCCGTCGCCGCGGGGGTGTTCGGGATGCCCAGGCGGCTCATGTTGTCCAGCGTCGTGCGCACGCAGTAGCCCGTCGCGCCGTTGTTCAGGGACGAGGTGGCCAGCTTCTTCAGCGTGGGGTCGTTCGTGTTGATGCGGACGCCGTTGCCCAGCACCGCGCCGTTGTTGTTCGTCGCGCCGGTGGTGTTGTTGGTGTTCGTGCCGGTCGTCGTGTTGCCGGGCTTCACGCCACCCGTCGTGTTCGTGTTGCCGGTGTTCGTCGTGTTGCCGGTGCCGCGGGTGTTCTGCAGCGTCTGGAGCGTGGTGGGACCCACGTGACCTTCCGCCGTGCCCGGGCGCAGGTCGTGGGCCTTCTGGAACGCCGCCACGGCCTTCGCGGTGACGGGGCCGTACTTGCCGTCCGCCGGGATGCCCAGCATCTCCTGGATCTGCTTCACCGCGGGGCCCTGCATGCCCTCGCTGAGCTTCACGCCGCCCGCCTTCACCTGCTCCAGCGACGGCGCCGTGGTCCAGCGCTTGGGGCCCGCCTGCTCGAAGGAGTCCTTCGTCTGCGCGGGGCGCTGCGTGGTGGTGGAGGGCTGCGTGGGGGTGTTCGTGCCCGTCGCCCCGCCGAAGCTCGGCGCCAGCGCCTGCGCGCGCGCCCAGACGTCGTTGGAGTAGTCGTTGCCCGTGGTGCCCTGGTCCATGCCCGCCAGCGTGCGCACGTTGCCGGTGCCGGAGTTGTAGGCCGCCACCGCGCCGCGCAGCTGCTGCGCCTCGGACCAGTCCGGGTGGTCCTTCTTCACGGTGTTGAGCATGCCCTTGAGGATGCCCGCCGCCTGGTCGATGTGCGCGGCGCTGGTGGGCCCGCCCTGCGTCTGGTGATAGCGGTGATCCACCTGCATCACGCCAAAGCCGTTGCCGCCGTCACCGTGGCCCGTCCGGTCCAGGGCCGCGCCACCGCGCGACTCGCGGCTCGCGATGGCCGCCAGCAGCGCCGGGGGCACGCCGTGCTTCGCCGCCGCCGCCTCGATGGCCCCCTTGAACGGGAGGATCCGCTTGAGGTCCGCCTGCGCCATCTTCGTGGAGGCCGCCACACCCGGCTGCAGCCCGTCCTGACGCGCCGTGCGCGCCGACGCGCCCGTCGGCGTGTACTGCGAAAGGATGGCGTTCGGGTTCGCGGCGCCATTGCGCGCGGACGTCGCCGTCACTGCCTGGGAACGGGTCGAGTTCGTGCGCTGGGACGTCGTGGTCGCGGAGAGGCTCATGCGGGGATTTCCTCGGTAGAGGCTGTGATTCCTGTCCCGATTATCCAGATCACTCCCAGCGAGTTGCGCGAGATCCGAAAATTAAGATCTGCCAGTTAAACCTGTGTGAAATTTTCCGCTCAAACGTGTCTGCTTTGGAGTGTCTGTCACAACCAGGTTACAGCCGGGTCACGACCACACCGAGGGTCCGCCTCGATTCACAATCCATGACGCACCGCGATTAACGGAAAGATCCAGCGAGGTCCGAAAATGAAACGGGGCCTGCTCCCAGCTTGGGAACAGGCCCCGTCGGGGCGGAAAGTTACAGAGTGACTAGATGAACGGGACGCCCGGGACATCGTCGGGGATCAGGTCGCCCAGGAAGTCCTTCACGGAGTTGAAGGCGTCACCGGCCAGCTTGCCCACCTCCCCCGGGAGGTTCGCGAGCCCCTCCAGGGCGTCCTTGGCCGTTTCAATGCCCTTGCGCGCCAGATCATCCAGGTGGCCCACCGCGGCCTCCGCCAGCTGTCCGCCCGCGCCGGCCAGGTCCTTGAGCGCGTCCACGCCGGCATCGCCCAGGTCCGCGACCGCGACGAGCAGCTCCTTGCCGCCCTCGGTGAGGTTGTCCTTCCAGGCCTTGGCGACGTTGGTGAAGGCCTCCACGCCGTCCTTGAGCAGGTCCTTGGCGAAGTCCTTGGCCCACGTCACGCGGTTGTCGACGAAGTCCTTGATGGCGGTGGCCGCGGCCTTGGCGGCCTCGCCGCCCTTGCGGGCCAGGGACGACAGCGTGCTTCCCACCCACTCGCCTGCCTTCGTGAGGGCCTCGCCCGGGTTGGCCGCGATGTACTTCAGCGTCTCCACGGCCTTCTCACCCGCGTTGGCCAGCCCCTTCACCAGGCTCTCCGCCATCTGGACGCCCTGGGCGCCCAGGTCCTTCACGGAGTCCCAGGCCTTCTTCGCCAGCTCGCCGCCCTTGGCCAGGACGTCGGTGAGGGCCTCCTTGGCCTTGGTGGCGGCCTCGCCGGGGTTGGCGGCCGTCCAGGCCAGCAGCTCCAGGCCCTTCTCGCCCAGCTCCTTCGCCTTGTTCACCGTGTTGGAGACGAGCGTCGTCGCGCTGTTGATCAGCTCCTTCGCCTTCTCCTTCGCGGCGCCGGTGAGCTTGTCGTAGCCGGCCTTCAGGTCATTCAGCGTGGAGACGGCCTTCTTGTAGAGGTCCTTGCCGGCCTGCGTGGCCAGGTCCACGCCCGAGTCGACGATGCTCTTGATGCCGTCGAGCGCCTTCTTCGCGGCCGCGCCCGGGTTCTGGGCGATGTACTTCAGCGTCTCCAGGCCCTTCTCGCCCAGCTTCTTCGCCTCGTCGACGACGTTGCCCAGGACCTTCTGGGCCTCCTTCGCCAGCTCGCCGCCCTTCTCGATGGCGGTGTTGAAGGCCTGGGTGGCCTGCTGCACCACGGCCTCGCCGTACTTGGACGGATTGCGCACCACGTCCGCCAGCTTGTGGATGACGGCGGCGCCCGTCTTCAGGCCATCCCCCACGGCCTCCGCCTGCGACACGCCCACGAACTCGGCGAGCTTCACCGCGCCCTTGGCGCCCTTCTCCACGCCCCACTGCAGGAGCTGCGCTGCGCCCTCCGGGCCGTAGTACGCGGCCATGTGCGCCAGCCCCGCCGGGCCCTGCGCCGCGGCACCGGCGATGTTCACGGCCTTCATCCAGTCCGGGGCCTTGTAGCCCTTCGGGTCGGCCTCGTACTTCGCCTTCTCCTGGCTGAAGCCAATGTCCATCGCCAGTTCGGCCGCGCCCAGGAGCACGCTGGCGCCCACGTCGACGGCCACGCCCACGCCGGTCAGGTCCAACGCGATGCCCAGGGCACCGTCCGCGGCGTTCAGCGCCGCGATGGTGTGCGCGAAGTAGCCCAGGTCGTTGTTCTTGCCGTGCAGGTCCAGCGATTCCTTCTCGTACTTCACCGCGTCGATGGCGTTGGGCAGCGCGCCCGCCACCGGGACGACCTTCGCCAGGTTCTTGAAGACCTTGCCGGCGACATCGGCGGTGATCTCCACGCCCACCTTGCCCAGCACCTTCTCCATCACCTTGAGGCCCTGGCCCACGAGCTTGCTGCCCGCCTTGTCCAGCAGCGGGCCCAGGCCCTTCATCGTCGTGTTGAGCGCGTCCGCGCCCACGCCGTCGGTGAACTTGAGCAGCGCCTTGAGCGCGCCGGAGTCCATCTCCGTCACGGCCTTGGCCAGCACCTTGCCGGCGTCGTCATCCAGCTTGCCGGCGAGCTTCGCGAACTGCTCGGCCGTCTTCGGATCGGAGAGGACCTCGTTGAGGACCTTGTGCTCCATGCCGCCCAGCGCGCTCACCAGTCGCTTGCCCGCGTCAGCGTCCAGCGTGCCCAGCTGGCCCACCAGGGTGTCCAGGGCCTTGGGGTCGGTGATGCCCTTGAGGGCGGACTCCAGCGACTCCGGACCGCCCAGCTTCGTGGCGGCGGCGTTGAGCTTCTCCAACTGCTGGGGCGTGAGCTTCGATGCCAGCGCGGGGTCCAACCCCTTCACCGCCACCTCCGCCAGCCGAGTGCCCTGCTGGGCCACGTCCGCCGCGTTCTTCACGCCCGCGTTCTTCAGGAGTTCGGTGAAGCCCTTGAGGTCCTTCTTGAGGTCGGGCACCTCCGCGAGCAGCTGCGCGGCGGCCATCGCCTTGTCCTGGAGGGGGGCGTTGGGATCCGCCAGGGTGATGGCGGCGCCTGCGGCGCGCAGCGAACCATCCAGCTTGCGCAGGTCATTGGCCAGGGCCGGGAACTTGTCCCCGGCGAAGTCCTTGAGCGCCTTGCCCAGCTCCAGCGTGGCCTTCGCCTTGTCCGTGGCGGACGCGTTGGGGTCCGTCCACTTGCCGATGGCGCCAATGAGCTTGTCGGCGGCGGGCAGACCCTTGAGCGCGGTGTCCAGCACGCCCTTCAGGTCCTCCGGCTTGAAGATGTCCCCGGCGGCCTTCGCCAGGGTGAGGCTGGCCTGGGCCTTCTCCGTCACGCTCTTCTTCGGGTCCGTCAGCGTGCCCAGGGAGCTCAGCGCGTCCGCGTTGGTGGCCAGCTTCGCCAGCTTGTCGTCCTTGACGCCCAGGCGCTCCAGCGCGTTGGGGACCGTCTCCGGGAACTGCGAGGCCAGCTCGCCCAGGGCCGTGGCGCGCTCGGAGAACGTGCCGGTGCCCAGCTTGTTGAGCGAGTCGTAGGCCTTCTGCAGGTCCTCCTTGCCCTTCTCCTTCAGCTCCGGGAAGAGCTTGGGCAACTCCTCCGGCGTGGCGGGCAGCGCGTCCGCGCGGGGCGGCGGGGTTGCCTGCGGGCCCTGGCCGGCGTTCGCCGCGACCGGGGCTCCAGAGGAGGGAGGGGCGAACGGCGCGGGGGATTCGCCCGTCAGCCGGTTCGCGCCACGGCTCGTGGCGTTGCCCGAGGAGAACTCATCGCGCTGGAAGAGCTGGACCTGGGGCTGCTTCGGCTGCTGCTTCGCGGCGTTCTCGGCGGCGGCCTTCGCGGCGGCCTCAGCGGCGGCCTTCGCGGCGGCGGCACGGGCAGCGGCCTCGGCGGCGGCGCGGGCAGCGGCGGCGGCGGCGGCAGCAGCGGCAGCGGCTGCGCCTCCATCAACAGGGCGGGACATGGGGAACTCTCCTACCTTTGGAAACCGAGAACGGCTTCCGGGATTCTCTACATTTCAGGACGAATGTTGCTGGCAGGCCCCCCGTTGCGACAAGGCCCCCCTCGGACAGGGGCGGTACGTCACCACCGCTCGGACGGTTTCATCTCCCGGTCGTTTCCCGCATGACGCGCGAAGACATACCGGACGCAATGGGAGCCCCTCCGGCGCAGGGCTCCGCCCGACGCGGCGCGGCAGCTTCATGGGTCCGGTGGGGGCTTCTGCCCGGGGGTTTCGCGGCTCAGCCGGCCTGGAACTGCCGCGCCAGCTCATCCACTTCGCGGGACACGTCCTGCAGCGTCTGGGTGGAGCCCCGGGTGGTCTCCGCGCGCTGGAGCGTCGCCTCCATGATGCGCGACAGGTCGGTGACGGCGGTGAAGACCTGGGTGAAGCCCGCGTTCTGCTGCGTGACGGCGGCGGCGATCTGCCGGGCCGCGCCGGCGCTCTCGCGCGACATCGCCAGCAGCTCCCGCAGGGACGCCCCCGACGTCCTCACCCCGTCCAGGCCGCTGGCGACCTGCTGTCCGCCCTGCTCGCCCATGAGGGATGCCGCCCGGATGCCCTGGCGCAGGTCGTCCAGCACGGAGCGGATGCGGTCCGTCGCCTGAACGGACTGGTTGGCCAGCCCCCGCATCTCCCGCGCCACCACGGAGAAGCTGCGGCCCACGTCCCCCGCGCGCGCCGCCTCGATGGCCGCGTTGAGCGCGAGCACGTTGGACTGGTCCGCCAGGTCCTTCACCGACGCGGTGATGTCACCGATGCGCGACGCGCTCTCCGTCAGGGCCGCGAGCCGCGCCTGGATGCCGTCCATGGCCTCCTGGATGGCGACCAGCCCCGCGAGGCTCTCCTCCACGGAGCGCTCGCCCTGGAGCCCCTGCGCCTCCGCGCGCTGCGCCACCTGGAGGACGGCCTCCGCGCGGTCCGCGGCCAGCCGGGAGGTGTGCTGGATTTCGTCGGACGTGGCCCGGGCCTCCTGGAGCGCCACCGCCTGCTTCGACAGACTTCCCTGCTGCTCCACCTGCGCCAGGCCCAACTGCCGGCCCGCCTCGCCCAGCCGGTGGGCGGCGGTGTGAAGCGACCGGGGCAGCGCGGACAGCTTGAGCAGCACCGCGCGCATGCCCGACGCCAGGTCGCCAAGCTCATCCGTGGACACCCAGGCAGGGGCGGTCACGCGGCCCGCGGCCAGCGACTCGATGGCCTCCCGCACCGCGCCGGCCCCCTTCGCCTGACGTCGGGCCATCATCCACAGCGTGAGGGCGGGGATGACCAGCATCACCGCGCAGATCCACGCCAGCGCGAAGGCGAACTCGCGCAGCAATTCGTGCCCCAGCGCATCCAGTTGGCCCACCGCGTCCTGCGCGCCCAGCGCCCGCAGGTGCTCCTCCAGCATCGCGCGGGCGACGCGCAGCTTCACCCCCAGCATCCCGCCGCTCAACAGCAGCGTCAGCACCAGGGACGTCACCGACGTCAGCGGCAGGAACCAGCGCTGCCGGGGCCAGAAAGGTCCCCCACCTCGGGGGGCCGCCTCCGGGAAGCGCTGCTGTTCCGCCAGCACGTACGGCAACAGGCGCTGCTCCAGGCTGAGCGCGTAGGGCAGCGCCAGCAGCACCCCGAAGCACGCCGCCACCGAGCAGCCCATCACCACCTGGAAGGCATCCTTCTGGTGCAGCGACGCGACGATGACGCTGAAGGTGAACCCGCCCACCACCCAGGCCCCGGCCGTGGTGGCGGCGGCCGCGCGCCACGGCAGGCGCATGAGCCGCTCCAGGCGCTGACCGGGCGCGTCCCCGAGCCTGCGCGCCAGGGCGTGCCGGCCCACCCACCACAGCGACAGCAGCGGGAAGCCCGCGCCAAACACGAGGATGATGGGCGGCAGCACCGTGAGCACGACCTGCGTCGCCTGCGTCCCGCCCAGCCCCATCGCCACGGACACCAGATACCCGGCGATGAACGCGGGCAGCGACATCCACCGCAGGAACAGCCAGACCCCCTGTTTGACAAAGGCCGACACCGCCTCGCCATCACCCACCATGTCTTGGTTTGTCATACGCGGATCGCGGGCTCCAGGCCGACCGGAGCGGGCCGTCCCCGGTTCCCGTCGAGCGTAGCGAATCCCCCCGGCACTTGCCCCACCGGGCCGCCCTGGAAGCGCGGACCGGCGTGCTTTC
Organism: Corallococcus sp. CA047B; assembly: GCF_003612065.1. Taxonomy (NCBI): domain Bacteria; kingdom Pseudomonadati; phylum Myxococcota; class Myxococcia; order Myxococcales; family Myxococcaceae; genus Corallococcus; species Corallococcus sp. CA047B. Next base: position 26,306 of record NZ_RAWD01000051.1, on the reverse strand, counting down.
ATGTTTCAATCGCCTGTCTTTCCCGCATTGCCCTGTTTATCTCTCACGGAAGTCTGGCTTTCACCGGCTCCGGAAGAGGCAATAAAGGGGGAGCTAGCGGAGGAGGACCCGGTTCGTGCCCAGCCCGTCGATGACGGCGATGACGTCGTTGGGTGCGCGCTCGAAGAGGCCGGGGGTGTAGTTGCGCGACGTGCCCGTCCACACGGGGCTGGGGGCGGACCAGGTCTCGAAGTTGGCCGTGGTGGTGACGAAGCCGACGTGGCAGCTGCGCTGGTCCACCGGGGCGCTGGACAGGTCGGGCGGGCCGGCCTTGTCCTCGTCGGTGCAGAACGCGACGCCCACCGGGCCCCCGCCCACGCGGATGGCGTAGGGGACGTAGGCGTTGTAGCGGCGGCCGGAGCCCGGATCGATGCGCGAGCTGTACACGGTGCGGCGCAGCGAATCATCCCACGTGCGGCCTCCGTCCCAAGACTGCACGGCGTTGATGACGTTGGCCCGGGCCCCTCCGGTGGGAAAACCCTCCACGCCCTCCACGACGGCCATGATGCGGTCCCCGGAGAGCTGCACCACCGTGGGCATGCCCTCGCGGCTGAGCGCGCCCGCCCGCTTGTCGCGCGACACGGTGACGGTGCCGTACGCGGTCCACGCCCCGGCGAGGCCCTGCCGGCCCTGCATGGCGATCCACTGGTGGCCGGGGAAGCCGCCCTGCGCCGCCAGCAGCTCCGAATCGTAATAGACCTGCAGGTCGCCATTCCCGCGCCGGAAGAGGAAGGGCGCGCCCACGAAGCGCGTCGTCGGTCCGGCGACGGTGCTGTCGTAGACCCAGCCGTCGCCGTCGTTGTCGCTGCGGGTGATGGTGACGCGGAACTGGCCGTTGGCGTACTCGCGGAAGGCACAGAAGACGGTGTGCGTGCCCGGGATGGCCAGCATCGTCACGTCGCCGAACTCCACGTTCGGGTTGTTGGCGACGGAGCCGTGAAGCGCCCAGCTCGCGCCCCCGTTGGCGCTTGTCCACACGTCGATGCCGTGACCCCAGCTCGAACCGCCGATGAGAAGCCCGTCCGCGCGGCGGGTGATGCCCCGGATGGGAGCGCCCCCGGACGGCATCAGCACCCGCCACCCTCCCGCCGGAAGCTCGGACTCCACCCGGGCCAGGGGCTCCAGGGCCTGCGCTTCCTCTTCCGGAGCGCAGGCCCCGAGCGAAGCCGTGAGCAGCGCGAACATCATCAGGCGCCGGGGAAGACGCGGGCGGAACGACCAGGGGGATGGGTTCATGCCCGCGAGCCTGCCGGCACCGGCTTCCCCGCATCAAGCGCCAGAACCGTAAAACCGGGAACAAGTGCCGGCAGGGTCGCCAGGACTACAGCAGGATGCGACACGCCTTCTGGTCCGTGCCGCTGACGCCGTTGCAGGAGTAGTTGTCACGGCAGTCCGACTGGGAATCACAGACAGGCGAACACAGCAGTGATTCGGATTGACGCGCGCACAGCATGTCCGCCGGGCAGCCGGCCTGCGCCCCTTCCTGGGTGCACTCCTGGGCGCAGAAGCCGCCGGGGAAGTCCTGGCGGCATTCCAGTCCGACGTCGCAGCCCTCCTCGCTGCAGGACTCGCCAGCGGCACCCGTGCCACCGCAGCCCATGAGGGGGAGGACCGCCAGCCCCACCACCCACATCCAGACAGAGCGCATTCGCATCCACTCCAATGACAGGCAGGGCCAGGCCCCCGCGACGCCCAGCATGGTCAGCCTGAAGACAGCCGTCCAGCCACGGCCCTGGATGGTTGCGCGGCGGGGGCTTCCGTCCGCCTTCGGGAGCCAATCGAGCCAGGCTCCGGGCCTCGCTCCGTATGGCGCTTTCACGGCTGGCGGGAGGGACGCCCCGGGGTCCACGGGACAGGGACACCCCATCCCGCGGAGGCAGCGAGCGGGGGCTTCAGAGCGCTTCGGTCCGCCTCAGCAGCCAGTCGCGCGCCGCGCCTTCGACGTGGGGCAGCAGCCGCTCCCGCACCATCGCGTGATAGGCATTGAGCCACTCGGACTCCGCCCTGGACAGCATGCCCGGGTCCACGAGCCGCGTGTCGATGGGGCACAGGGTCAGCGTCTCGAAGCGGAGGAACTCGCCAAAGGCAGTCGTCTGCGCGGGCACGGTGGCGATGAGGTTCTCGATGCGGATGCCCCAGCGGCCCGGCCGGTAGAGGCCGGGCTCGTTGGAGGTGACCATGCCCGGCTCCAGCGCCGTGTGCGGGTCGTTGGGCATCGTCTGGGAGATGCCGTGCGGCCCTTCGTGGACGTTGAGGAAGTAGCCCACGCCGTGGCCCGTGCCGTGGCCGTAGTCCAGCCCCTCGGCCCACAGCGGCGCGCGCGCCAGCGCATCCAGGGCGGGGGACCGCGTGCCCCGGGGGAACCGGGCGAGCGACAGGTTGATCATCCCGCGCAGCACCAGCGTGAAGTCGCGCCGCTGCTCCGCCGTGGGCTCACCCACCGGGACGACGCGGGTGATGTCCGTGGTGCCCGTCGTGTACTGCCCGCCCGAATCAATGAGCAGCAGTCCCTGGGAGGGCGTCCCCGGCGTGCACACCGTCGCGTGGGACTCCGCCAGCGCGCGGTAGTGCGGCATCGCGCCGTTCGCGTTGAACGCGGCGATGGTGGCGAAGCTCAGCGACACGAAGCCCGGACGGCGGGCTCGCGCGGCGGACAGGCGCTCATCGATGGTCAGCTCCGTGATGGGCTCGCGGCCGAGCGCCGACTCGAACCAGGCGAAGAACTCACACAGCGCCGCGCCGTCCTGCTCCATCGCGGAGCGGATGTGTTCAAGCTCCGCGGGCGTCTTGCGGGACTTGGCCACGGTCGACGGGTTGAGCGCTTCGACCACGGACACGCCCGGCGCCACCGCCTGCCGCAGGCCGTGCGTCATGCGCCGGGGGTCCATGAGCAGCTTAGTCCCTTGGGGCAACGCCCCCAGCGCCGGAGCCGCCTGCTCATAGGGCGCAAGCACGATGCCGTCCTTCTCCAGCGCCACGCGCAGGGCGTCCGGCACCTTGCCCTCGGAGATGAACAGGCGGACCGCGCCAGGCTCCACCAGCAGGTGCGCGAGGAACACCGGGTTGTAGTCCACGTCGGCGCCGCGCAGGTTCGTCAGCCACGCGATGTCATCCAGCGTGGAGATGAAGTGGTGCGTCGCCCCCAGCCGGCCCATCTCCTCGCGCAGCGCCTGGAGCTTCTCGGCGCGCGAGCCGGGCGCCAGCTCGTGCGCGTACACCGGGGCCACGGGCATCACCGGACGGTCGGGCCAGGCCTCCGCCACCACGTCCAGGTCCGTGCGCAGCGTCACGCCCTTCGCCGTGAGCAGCGTGGACGCCGCCCTCGCCTGCCCCAGGCCCAGCACCGCGCCATCCACCGCCACCGCCTGCCCCGGGGGCACGTTCGCGGCGAGCCAGTCGATGAAGGGCTGTCCGGGCGCGTTCGTCGTGCGCACCGTGGCGATGCCGCTGCCCGTAAGCTGCGCGTCCGCCTGCTCCCAGTAGCGGCTGTCCACCCACAGGCCCGCGTAGTCCGGGGTCACCACCAGCGTGCCCATGGAGCCGGTGAAGCCAGACACCCACTCCCGTCCCTTCCAGCGGCCGGGCTGGTATTCGGACAGGTGCGGATCGCTCGACGGCACCCACACCGCCGCCACGCCGCGGGCCTGCATCACCTGTCGCAGCCGGGCGATGCGCTCGCGCGCCGCGGCACCCTGAATCTCTTGAAGGCTCATGGCTTCCTCCGTCGTTCCACCGGGCCCCCTCATGCCGGAAACGGAGCGCCTTTTCGAGCACTCTGGCGACGCGCGGCGCCTGCCCATCTCCCCTCCTGTCCATGGACGTGGTGGGAGCGCATGGGCGTCGTCCGCACCACCTCCTGAGCCGCGACCTGGAGGCGCCAGGGCGTCGGTGGGGCGACGCGGTGCGGTAGCGCGGTGCATTCCGGACGTGGCATCTGTTCGCCATTGACAGAAAAACGGCCCGCGCCCCTGGGCCGCTTGCACCCGGGTGCTTACCAAGCCAGTGGCCGCGGTGAGGAGCCCGTGGCCACATCCACCTGTCTCCTGAAGTGGGCCTGGCCTCTACCGTGCGACGCGTTCTCGCCATCCTTCCCTATGTTCCGCTGCCCTCGGATACGGGCGGCACCCTGCGCACGTTGGAGCTGGTGCGCGCCCTCGCCTCGCGCTTCTCGCTGGACGTGCTGGCGCTGCACCGTCCGGGGAACGACGCCCAGGGCTTCACCCGCTGGCTGGGGGAGCTGGGCGTTCCCGCCTCGCGCCTGCACCTGGTGGACATGCCGCGCGTCGCACCCGCTGAGACGCTGAGCAGCACCCGGGCCTTCTTGCGGGGCACGCCGCTCACCTATGTGCGCTACACGCGCCAGCGCCTCCAGGAGACCTTCCGCCGCGTGATGGGGGAACGGGGCCCGTTCGACATCATCCACTTCGACCACCTGCACATGGCGCAGCTCCTGCCGCTGGCGAGGGAGCTGAACCCGTCCGCGCACCTGGTCATCGACGAGCACAACGTGGAGAGCCAGCTGCTCGCGCGGATGGCGCCCCTGAGCGCGGCGCCCCTGCGTCCCTTCCTGCGCTGGCAGTTCAACCGCGTGGAGCGGCTGGAGCGCGAGTGCGTGAGCCAGGCGGACTCCGTGCTCGCGTGTTCGGAGGTGGACGCCGCGCAGCTGCGCGCCCTGGGGGCGAAGCAGGTGCATGTGGTGCCCAACGGCGTGAAGCTGCCGGACTTCGTGCCCGCGGAGAAGGCGGGCAACGACCTGGTCTTCGTGGGCTCCATGGACTGGTGGCCCAACGAGGACGCGGTGCTGCGGCTGGCCCGGGAGGTGTGGCCGCTGGTGTCGTCGGAGCTGGCGCCGGGCAGGCTCATGGTGGTGGGCCGCAGCCCGTCCGCGTCCGTGCGAGCGCTGGAGAACGAGCGGCTGGTGGTGACGGGCTCGGTGCCGTCCGTGGCGCCGCACCTGGCGCGCGCGCTGGCGACGGCCATCCCGCTGCGCGCGGGCAGCGGCACGCGGCTCAAGGTGCTGGAAGCGGCGGCGGCCGGAGTGCCGGTGGTGGCCACGCGCCTCGCGGTGGAGGGCCTGCCCATGGTGGAGGGCCAGGACGTGCTGCTCGCCGAGTCCCCGCAGGAGTTCGCCGACGCCTTGCGCCGGCTGCGCAATGATCCGGACCTGTGCAAGAGGCTCGCGATGAACGCCCGCCGGCTGGCGGAGTCCTTCGCGTGGGAAGGCATTGGCGCGAGCCTGGGGGAGATCTACCAGAGCGCCTCGGTGACGACCGGGAACATGAAGAAGGCCGTGGGCACCCACATCGTCCAGTAACGCCGCTTCGTCCGAAGGCCCTGGCATTCGGACGAGGGTTCGATTCCCTCCGCCGCCATCCCGAGAAGCCCAGCAATCTTAAAGGGTTGCTGGGCTTTTCTTTGCCCTCGTTTTCATCATGTGCCCCCAGTGTGCCCCTCTCAAACCTGATCAAGTAGAATCAAACTCAACCTTTGTCTGCCGTCCACGTGGGTTTCGATAAGAGGCCGGGCTGCCTCGGGGCGCCTCCAGCAGCGCGTCCAGCCTCAGGGAGGCACGCCCAGGCCGGGACTCAGCCAGGAGTCCTCGGGAGGCGGCGCGAGGGCCAGGGGGACGCGGGCCAACCGGGGGAGCGTGGGATACTCGCGGAACGTCTCCATCCCCCGCAGCTCCGCGAGCCGCAGCAGGGCGAGCCCCGTGACATAGACATGGGGCTCGGTCAGCACGACATCCTGCGGCCCTCCGTCACTCTTTCGCTCCTTGAAGGTCACCGCGCGCTGGGCAATGGCATCCGCCAGGGCGCGATGGAACCGCTTCGCGTCACGCGTGAGCAGGGCCTGGCAGAGCGCCAGGTGGCAGGTGACGTCGCCCTGGAGCACCGCTTCCCAACGGGCCAGCAGCGGGCGCAGTTCGGACGCCTCCGCCGCCGGGGCGCCGAGCGTCAGCCGGTGCAGGAAGTGGTGGAGCAGGAAGTCCTCCTCGTACTCGAGGGAGGGCTCGTGGCGGTCCGTGGTCAGGCGGGCCAGTCTTGAGGCCAGCTCGAGCTGCCCGGCGGCGAGCGCGTCCATGAAGGAGAAGTTCTTGCTGGCGCAGGTGTGCTGCCTCTGCGCGGGCCGGCCTCCGGCTGCGCGCTGTAGGAGGTGCAGCCGGGCCTGAGCGGACTTGCACAGGTAGACGAAGAACCGGTCCGTCCGCGCCTCCGAGAGCAGCTCGCACAGGCCCACGCGCCGGTAGAACCAGGCCACCTCGACATAGGGCCTGCCGCTTTGCTCGTAGGCGTCCTGGGCGCGGATGCTCTCCAGCGCCTCTCTCAACAGGTAGAGGGCGTTGGCGCGGACGGTCTCCAGGGCCGAGGAGCTGAGGGGCGTCATTCGCTGGGCGCCTTCAAACGAACATGCACTTGTCGCCCATGCCCACATAGTTGGCGCCGGTGATGCCCGCCTCTTCCAGCCGGGCACGCAGGTCGCCCCGGATGATGAGGAGGGCGGGCTTCTCCTTGAGGCGGAAGAGCCGCGGCTCGGGAGGGATGCGCTCGGGGTCCAGCTGGAGGCGATTCAGGATGGAAATCTGCCCCGGTTTGATTGCGGACTCGGTGAACTCCGACCGGCTCCGGTCGACGCACTCCACCGCCCGGAAGATGTTGGCGATGGAGTAGTCCTCCTCGGCGACGCGCCCCTTGTGGTTGTAGATGGAGACCGGGAGGAACTCGCCCTCGGCCTGGTCCTTCAGCTCGGCCAGCAGCAAGAGCCTGAGCCGGTGGCTGATGATGTACAGGTGGAAGGTGTTGCTGATGAGATCAGGGACGACGAGCCCCGGATAGCGCTTGTCCATGTCCAGCCGGGCCCGTGCCGGGTGGTGCTCTCCCATGGGCTGGCCCTTCACGATGCGCCACTTCTGCTTGGCAAGCTGATCGGGCAGGGGGCCGATGGAGCAGTGCTCAGGTTCGTTGGTGGTGTCGAGGATGAAGTAGTCGTGCATGGGATTCAGTCGACGAGGTCGATGGAGTGGGAGAGGAAGTCGCCAGACTCACGAAGCTCGTTGGCCTTGCTGCGCGCGCCCCCCAGGTGCCTGAGGCTCTCGCGCATGCGGAGCGAGAAGTTGTCGAGTTCTGTCTTCAGCCCGGCGAGGTTCTCCGGCGTCAGTGCCGGGTGGTCCTCCCCCTGGGCATCAGCCTCGCGCAGGAAGTCGGTGATGGTGTCGAGCTGGGTCTCGACCAACCGGTTGTAGGCATCATGGTTGTTGCTGCTCTTGCCATTGGCGGTCGGCGCGCTGAGGTGAGCCGGCAGTTCGTACAGGCGCGCGTAGACCTCGGTCACGGGCAGGAAGATGATGTTGAGGCCACGGTTGATATTGTATTTGGCCTGCTGGAGGAGGAGCAGCTTGCCCGCTCCATCGTCCAGCTTGAAGAAGGCGTTGTGCAAAGAGCCCATCGGGATGATGTGGTGCGCGTTGAACGCCCAGGGTTTGCTCTTGCTCTTGAAGTTCCCTCCGCTGCCCTTCATCCACCACGTCGCCTTGGCCCGGGGATGGCTGGGGTCCGGCTTCTTGGCCTTGAGGACGAGGGTGCCGAACTTGCGCTCGCGCAGGAACCGGGCCCGGGCGGGCCCCTCAATGGAGAAATCGAGGTTGTACCAAGCCGAGTCATTGGCCAGATGGTACTTGAGGCCATTCTCCCGGTGGTCGTGCCCGGGGACAGCGCACTTCCACCGGAAGCCCCCATTCGCGTACGTCTCCTTCTCCCACTTGCAACGGGTGACGCACCCCTCGCTCTCGCCATCCTTGTGCGACTCGTGGCTCTTGAGCTCCTCGATATGATCCTTCTTGCTCTTCGCCTGCTCGCTCATGGCACTCCCTCGCGGGGCTGGGAGAGGGGCGATTCCAGGATGAAGGCGCCCCTGTTCTCATCATCATCCAGCAGGGCCACCAGGATGTCCTGGGTCCCGGCGTAGTTCCGGGCGAAGCCCCGGACGCCCATGCAGATGGAGGCGGCGCCTGTCGCGGCGCCTATCTCGCCGCAGTGCTCGGGCGGGTACCACTGCGGGAAGGTCGAGGGGAGCTTCGCGTCGGCGAGGCGGACCAGGGCCGTGCCGAAGTCCCGGGCCCGAATGTTGTCCCCGTTGATGTTGACGATGACCCGCCCCACGTCGCGGGCGGGCGGAGCGGAGACCGTGAGACAGGCGGCCATGGCGTCGAAGAGCGCCGCCCCGAGCGGCGGAGGAGTCAAGAAGCGGTGCTGCTTCTCCCGCGTGGCGGCATGGGGACCCAGCAGGCCGTGGATGGCGGCTCCGCGCGCGCGCGCGGCGTCCACCCGCTCCAGCAGCACGAACGCGGAGGCCTCTCCCGGGAAGAAACCGGTGACGGCCCCGACCCCGCGGGTGAGCCCCAGCTCATGGACTTGGGTGAGGGGCTCGCCATGGACGAAGGAGTCGATGCCGCCGACGAGGCACCGGTCCAGGGCGCGCGTCTGCAACCACTGCACCGCCTGCGCAAGGCCGCTCATGAAGGTCGCGGCGCCGCCGGTGAAGCAGGCCTGGGCCTGAGCGGGAAGCGCCAGCGAGTGCAGCGCGAGCAGCTCCCGGGGCATGCGCTGCTTCAGTCGCTCCCGGGCATCGCGGACCTCGGCGAGCAGCTCCTGTTGCTCGGCCGCCTCTTCCTCTGAGGGGACCGTGGCGAGGCCGGCCCGCAGATGGGTCGACTCGTAGAAGTCACCCGGTAGGTTCAGCACGAGGCCGGTCCTCGACAGGTGCTCGTCCCGCAGTCCGGACTGCCCGAGAAGGTCCCCCAGGGCCAGCTCCCCCAGCCGGAGCAGGCGGGCGAAGCCGTCAAAACCGTTGGTGGCGCCCTGGACCACGTGGCCCCTCAGGGGCACGGTCTCCAGCGTGTCGACGTCGGATTCCTCCAGCGCGAGCTCCGAGCGCCGGCTCAGCCCCGCGCGAGCGGAGGCACAGCTGGAGATGACGTCCAGCCCGATGGCCGACACCATGCCCAGGCCGGTGATGGCGATGCCCCGAGGCAGTTGCACCTGGGCACGAGAAACGGCTGGCGTCATGCGAGGGGCCCCTCGGCGAAGGCACGGCCGAACGTCTCGGGCAGGGCCCGCAGCGCCGCGAACTGCCGGGTGCTGAAGGCCCGCGTCGGCGGCCACCAGGTGCCGCGGCTGCGCAGCGTCAGCTCCAGCGCCAGCGCGTGCCGGCGCCGCATGGGGGCCTCCCACAGGGCTTCCCGCAGTGCCTCCGCGGTGAAGGGACTGCCGTACAGGTAGCGGCGCACGGGCTGGAAGTGCTTGCGGTTCTCGGACCACCACGCAGCCACCGCGCCGGGCTGGGGCAGAGGCAGCGCGCGCTCGGGCTTGAGCGACAGGTCCTCGTCGAGCCCGCCCTCCTCCGCGTCGGGGGGCTCGGTCGAGGTGGCGACGAAGGGGCCTTCCAGGCGCAGTCCGGTGATGGCGCAGAAGGCCTCGGCCGCCAGGGGAGCCACGGCCTCGGTTTCCAACCAGTCCAGACAGGCCTCGGCGCCGGAGACGCGGCCGCTGAAGCCCAGGGCCCACAGCGCGTCGGGAAGGTGCTCTGGCAAGGTGAGCAGACCACGCACGTGTTCCAGGTCCCGCACGTCCCCGCCCAGGGCCAGCAGCAGCGCGGGCAGGCGCAACCGCGGGGCTCGCTCCATCACCGCCTTCTGGCAGGCGGCCCATGCGGCGTGCTGCCCCTGCAGCAGTCCCGTCTCGATGGCCGCATCCCGCACCTCGGGAGCAGGAGAGGCCAGGGCGCGCGGGAGGACCTCCGGGTCTGGCCGGAGCCGGAGCCGTCCACTGGCGCGCAGGGCCGCGGCCAGCACCTGGGGATGTTCGTGCCGAAGCAGGTGCGCCAGCCCCGGCCCCGGGTCCATACCGTGCGCGCACAGCACGCCCAGGCTCAGAGCCCGCAGGTGGGGCTCTTGGTGGTCCAGCAGGGCCACCACCCAGTCGGGAAGGGCACGGGGCTCGAGCAGCTCCAGCGCCCGGCCCAGGGCAGCCAGGACGGGAGGTGCCGCTGTCTCGAGCGCCGCGCGTACCGCCTCGCCGCCTCCGGCGGGGACGTCCTCGGTCAGCAGCAGATGCGCGGCTGCGGCGACCCGCTCCGCCTCGTCCGACTCCAGCGCCGGCACGAGCAGCCGCGTGGCCACCGGAGCGCCTCCGAGCCGCAGCGCATCCAGGCGCGCGAGCAGGCGCTCCTCATCCGAGAGGGTCTCCGCCAGCACGTAGTCGGGAGCCACCAGCGATCGCTCCCACTGGCTCCAGAGGAACGCAGCCTCGTCGAGATGCTCCTCGTAGTTCTCCCAGTTGATGACGAGTTCCGCGCGCATCCACCACCGCGCCTCTCAGATGTGCTTCTTGCACACGCCACACTTGGGCTTGTCTTCGGTGTCACTGCTGGCGACGACAGGCCCCTGCACCAGGGGGAAGGGAGGCGTGTTCTTGTCGTTGTGGAGCATCAGGTCGAGGGCGCGCGCCACGTTCTTGCCCTCGAACTTCACGTCGAAGGAGAAGCTGACGAACTCGGCCTTGCCCTTGGTCTTGCTGGAGGCCACGCCGCCGCCAGCGGTGCCGGCCTCGTCGCCGGTGCTCGTCTTGAAGTTGGAGTCCTTGACGCACACCGGGTTGCCGGCCACGGACACCTTCTTGGTGCCCTTGTCGGTGTCCGAGGACTGCGCGACGTTGGGGTATGGAATGGGGACAGGCCCGGCGGGGCCAGGCGTCTTGCACACATCCGGGAAGGCGGTGGTGACACCTCCGCTGTCCTTGGTGACCACGGACATCTTGTTCACACCGGTATTGACGGGCATGACGACGACCTCCCCCAGAAGGCAGGATACCGCGTCGGGGCCACGCGGCGCGAGCACCCGGTGGCGCATCCGTCCGGCCCTCGGCATCAGCCCCGGAGTGCCCACCTCCCCGCTCAGGCCGGCCTCTTCCGGCCGGGCCGGGAAACGCCCTCGGCGGTGACTCGCAGGGCGCGCACGTCATGGAGCCCCTCCCCCAGCGGGATATGCCCACGCCACAGCAGCAACACCTGCTCCGCGTCGAGGTCGAGGATGACGGTGTCCAGACGCAACTCGGGGGTCATGTCCGCGCCGCCGCCCAGCCGCACCGTGACGACGGGGGTGGGCTGACCGGGGAGCGTGAAGGCGAGCCGACCCCGAGGCGAGGCACCCGCGATGACCACGGGCTCGTCCCCCTTCAGGTAGCCGGGCGCGATGAGCCCGGGGGCCGCGGCATTGAAAAAGCGCCGGTCGAAGTCCTTCGGCAGCAGGGGCTTGCGCGTCTTGGTCCACGCCTCGTCATAGGTGCCCGCGTACTTCGCACGCGGCTGCCAGTGCGGCGACGTGAAGCCGAAGCCCACGGGTGTCACCCGCTGGCCGAACTCGCGCAGCGGCTCCGCCGGGTCCTCCAGGTTGGGCAGCTTCAACCCTTCCTCGAAGTGGCGCGGGTTGGCGCGAAAGCCCGTGCCCACGGGGTTGTGCGGCTCGAAGGCGGGCCTGGCCGGATCCGTGCGGTCCCACCCACCGAAGGCGCGCTCCCAGGTGAGCGGCAGCTTCTCGAAGGACAGGGGCTTCGTCGCGGCCACCCGGCCCATGCTCCTGAACCAGGTACGCTCGCCCACCACGCGCACCGCCTTCTTCAGCGGCCCCACCTGGAGCGCCACCAGCACCTCCGTGGCACCCGTGTGCGGCGCGTGAGCATGGCCGAGGAGCACGACGTCCGTAGCGGGCTTGATGAAGGCCCCCTCCGGCTCGTACTTGTCGCTGGACTCGCCAGGCTTGCCCCAGGCCTCGCCTCCCCAGCTCACGGCGAGCTGCTCCTTCGCGAGCGTCAGCCCTGCGTCACCGATGGCGTAGGAGGCCTTCACCACAAGCAGCAGCAGAGGCCGCCCCTCCTCGTCCGAGAGGCCCGTGAACTCAAAGGTGAACGGGGTTTCGTTCTTGAGGATTGGGTGTCCCATGGCGCTCTGTCTCGCCGGGCCCGGGGGCCGGGCCGCTCGGGCGGAAGGCGGCAGTGTAGCAGCGCGCCCAGGTGTCCATGGGCCCCTGCATTCCCAGCCACCGCGCACGGCCCCACCAGAGGCCGCCAGCACCGGCGCAATGCAGGCCACGTCGTGCGCCACTCCCTACGGGGGCCGCCAGCTCATCATCACGTAGAGCAGGTACAGCCCCGCCACGCGCCTGGGAGCGATGAAGCTCAATCCCCAGGACACCTTCGATGTCGTCTACCTGCGGGGGGACCCGCGAAGGAACCAATCCGCGGGCCGGGGCTACACCCTGTTCGACTTCCTCACCGCGAGTCTGCCCGTGGTGTTCCGCCTGACTTACGGGCTGAGCCATCGCGAAGCCGAACGAGCACACCGCCCTCTCCCCCGTCTCTCCGCTGAAGTCCTTCGTGCCGAAGCCCTGAGCGGTCCCGTCAGTCGGGCCCGTTCAATGAAGCCTTGCTCCCGTACACAGAGCCATTCACATTCCAATTGAACAAGCCTCCGAGTCCAAGGACTCGGAGGCTCATTCGGAGCCCGCTTCGGCGTCTACGGCTGGGTACAGCGCCAGACACCGCAGGAGCCCTCATTCTGGCCACATTCAGCCTGGACCGAGCACGGCTTGCAGCTGCGCGAACAAATCATCCTGACAGGGGTCACCTGCGGTTCGGTCGTCTCCGGCGCCGAGCCGGGAACCATGGCCAGGGCCGTGCCCGCCAAGATGCCGATGATCAAGGCAAGTCCAGGAATCGTCTGCTTCAGTCGCGATGGCTTCATGTGTCCTCTGAGGTGGGTGCCGTGCGGCCGGAGCATCCTACCCCGCACACAGGAGTGCAGGCGAACAGACTGCCGAGGCTCAATCCAAGTCTGAACGGCGTGGAACCGTGCTCAGATATCCGCACAGGCGTACACGGTTGACGCTTGCGCAGTCATGCAATGACAGTCGGTGCCGAGGGGTCGGGCAACAAGTCGACCACGCGGTACGCCTCCAAGTCGACGCGGATGGAGCCGCAGGTGCGACCTTCCCCAGCGCTCAGGCGCGCAGCAGCCGCGCGGCGATCGGCAGGTGATCGGAAGGCTCGGTCTCCGACGGCATTGGCGTCCGGTCGTCCAGCTCCGGCAGCCGATCCGGCTGCGCCTGCAGCGCACGTGAGTGAAAGATGAAGTCGATCGCCTTGGCCCTGCCGTTCGCGTTGCAGGTCGGCTGGTGCCGCCCCTCATGGGCATCGAGCAGACCGGCCGCCGCGAACGCCCGGACCAGCGGCTCCCCGGGCTGCGCGTTGAAGTCGCCGCACACGACCCACTGGGCCTCCGGGTCCCGCTGGACCAGTTCCTCGATCAGCTCACCAGCCTGTTGCATCCCCTGGTGCTGCTCCACGGGCCTGTCCGGCCGGTCCCAGCGCAGGTGCGTGCACGCCACGCGCAGCCGGTCCCCCCCGGCGTCGAAGTCCAGGACCAGCGCCAGATGCCCCGAGATGCGCCCGTCCTCCAGCCGGTCCCTGAAGTAATGGGCCCGGTGGCCGAGGCACCGCGCCCGGCGGTGGAACACCGCGCAGCCGTCGGGCCGGCCCTGCTGCTTCAGGGCCAGCACGCCCGCGTACCCGTACGGCTCCAGCGCCTTCTGGAGCGCGGCGAAGCGGTCGGGCTCCACCTCCTGCAGGCAGACGATGTCCGCGTCCAACCCCGCGATCCGGCGGGCCAATGCCTCCTGGCGCCTCCGCGGCTGGAGGACGTCCGCGGGCGTGTGCGGGAACCACTCGGGCTTGATGTAGGCGTCCGCCAGGAGGTTGTACGAGGCAATTCGCAGATCTATCGCCATCGGTAGGTTCTCCCGGTCCGCCAGCTGGATTCACCCCTGGCCGTTGCGAACACCCGGTGCGCTGCCACCGCCAGCAGGACCCGGGGCGCCGCAAGTATAGGCGGGATGAGGGCCTTGGTGCGGAGGGGGCGAGGCGGGCCGCCCCCCATCCTCGCCTGATTGGGGGCACGGGTCGTCATGCGAACACGGACCGTCAGGGGGCCGAGAACCAGCGCTCCAGTGCGGGGTGCGGTCCGCCGTCGCGCCCAGCCCACGCGATGCAGCCATCGGGGCGTACCGCATCGAGCGCACCCCGGGGGCCTTCACCACACGCACCCGCGACACCCACGCGGCCCCTTGATCGGTAGGTGATCAGCAACTCGGCCACGATTTGCCGCATCGCGGTCGTCTGCGGGTCGGGACGCATGAGCGCGATCTGGGCGCGGGTGTTTTCAAGCACGCGCCCCGGCATCGGGCCGTAGGACAGCATCCCCACGGCCGTGCGCCGCCTGTGAGTGCCAGGCGGCAAGTTCGATTCCCTCTGCATCCACTGCGCATCGCCATTGAGGCGCGAGGGCTTTCCGGGAGGTGGTCCGGATGGACTTCAGGGCTTGCACCAGGCGTTCTCGGGAATCGCCGGGCCCCCGGGGATGACTTGCGCGAGGGCCGGAATGAAGTCGTAGCTGGACTGGGTCGGCAGCCCGTGGAGCTCCGCCAGACGAAGGATGGCGAGCCCGTCGACAGAAACCTTGCCCTCGGTAGCGTTTAGCTCTGGGTCGAAGCCAAGGCGCTGCGAGTACTCCCGGAGCTTCTGCTGGCGGACCTCAAGCAGTGCCGTGAACGCCGCTGGGAACCGCCCGGCGTCCTTCTCGACGAGCGCCTTGGTGAGTTCGAACTTGGCGCTGGGCTGGCCCTTTTCCACCTGCCTCCAGCGGCCTAGCAGCCGCGCCTGCCCATCCAGGTCCTCGGGAGCAAGAAGCATCCGGTGAAGCAGGTGGAAGAAGAGGAAGTCGTCCTCGTACTCCACGCCCTGGAAGTGGTGCTTGGGGGAGCGGGCCGCGATGGCAGTCGCCAGTTCCAGGTCTCCGGCGGCCAGGGCCGCGCCAAAGCCCAGGTCCTTGCTGCAGCACAGGAACCGGGGCTCCACGGACGTTCGCTCCGCCAGCATCAGCAGGGCGAGCCTCGCCTGGGCGGACTTGCGCAGCCGCAGGGCAAAGGTGTCCGTGTCCGCGTCTTGAAGCAATGAGCACAGGGCCAGGATGCGCCAGGCGAAGCTGAGCGTGGCCAGTTCCTGCGCCGTGGCCCCTTCCGGGCGAATCACGGCCTGCAGCGTCCTGTTCAAGTGAAAGCTGTAATTGTGCTGCGCTCGTGCCAGGGGATCCATACCCAGAACTCAGAGCACCAGTCTGATGGGTGTGCCGGCTTCGAGGAAGGCGGGCCCGGTGAAACCCGCGGCTTCTATCTGGGCCTTGAGGTCCTCGCGGACCAGGATCAGCCCCGGCGCGGGGGACACTCGGAAGAGGTTGGCGTCCGGGGCGATCCTATCCTCATGAAGGACGAGCCGCTTCAGCCGCGTGAAGCGGTCCTGCTCCAAAGGATGTCTCTGCCCTTCCGTCTTTCCCATGTCGAGCCAGTCGTGGGCCCCGATGACGTTCACGATATGGCAGTCGTCGCTCTCGATGCGGCCCTTGTGGTTCATCAGGGTGAAGCGCAGAAACTCAATCTCCGCCTTCACGTGCTGCTCCAGGAACGCCTTCATCCGGGCTGACACCATCAGATAGCCCACCGTGTTGTGGATGATGTCGGCGATCCTCAGGCCCGTGCTCTCGGGGTCCATCTCGAACGGGTAGGCCTCCTTGTAATCAGCCCCCATGCGGATGCCGTACGAAGGCTTGTGGATGTACGTCATGGCCCGTGGGTACGTCATGATGGCGGTGAAGTCGTCATGGCGCCTGGTGGTCATGATGAAGTACTTGGACATGGGCTCGTCGTCTCGGGGAGGGCGCTAGAACGCCATCGGGACCATACCGTCGTTCATGCGGGGAATCAGCCCCTGCTGAGCCTCCTCCTGTCCATACTCCACGATGACCCAGAACTCCTCCTGCTCCCAGCGGCGGAGGAAGACCCGGAAGCAGTCCACGTTGGCGTCCGTGATGTCGTGCTTGCCATCCTCGGTCAGCTTGGAGATGTCCCGCTTCATCTGGGAGATGATCTTGTTGCAGTCGTCGCTGTACTCCTTGTGGTAGCCGACGTGCGCCGGCAGGCCTAGCACCAGCGCATCCGGATCAAGGTACGGCAGGATGATGAGATTGACGCCCTCGTTGATGTTGTAGCGGGAGGCCTGGAGGATGGAGAGTTCGTCATTCGTCAGGCTGGCCCGGAGCACCCCACTGGGCATGATGTGGTGGTACTGATGTTTGAAGGGTTCGCCCTCAGTGGTGTAGTTCTTCCCGCTAAAGGCCCACGCGGGCTTCTTCATGTACAGCCGCAGCTTGGCCGGATTGCCGACAATCTCCCGGTAGCCATTCACCCGGTAGGCGCAGGTCGGGTACTGGGGCTTCCAATACTTGTACTCGTGGCTGCTGATGCAGCCCTCCTCCTTCTCGTGGTCTGGCTTCTTCCAGAGTGCTCGGACGTGTTGCTTGTCGGCCATGGCAGCACCTCGCGTCAGGAATGAAGGACTGAAGGCGCGTGGATGCACAGTGCACCCCGCTCGCCCGTATCGCTGCCCACCCACAGCAGCGTCGTTCCGGGGGGCGCATACGCCCGCGCGAAACCGCGGGCTGCCATGGCCACTCCGAGTGGCCCCATGGCGGCGCCTGCCTCACCGAAAGGGAAGGCCGGGTACCACTCGGGGACGCCGGCTTCCAACAAGCCCTCCCCCCTCAACCGGATGAGCGCGTGGCCCCAGTCCTGCGCACGGTAGGCGTCACCGTTCAAGCCCGCGATGACCAGTCCCACTTGCGAGTCATTCCCCCGCGCCGAACCCAGCGTGGCGCCGATGCAGCTTGCGAGCGCCACCCCAAGGGCGGGTTGGCCAGACTTCCGGTGGAACGGCTCGACCTGGCGCCGGGGGGAAGCCAGCAGGGCCTCGATGGGCGCCTTGCGTTGGAGCGCCGCGCCCGGTGCTTCCACGCGCAGGAAGGCCGCCGCCTCTCCGGGCACGAAGCCCACCGGATTGGACGGACTCTTGAGCAATCTCAGCGCATCCAACCGCCGCACCATCTCGGGCTCGACGAGGCTGTCCATGCCGCCCACGATGCACTGCTCGACGCGCCCCTGCCGCAGCAGCTCCGCCGCCTCATGGAGCGCCTGGAAGAAGCCGGCCTCCCCCAGGAAGACCTTCTGTACCCGGGGGGCCTGACGAACTCCCAGGGTCTTGAGCATTCGCGGGATGAGGGACTGCTGGAGCTGCGTCTGGAGGGAAACCGCTTCCGCAGGAGTCGCTCCTTCCTGCTCCGCGTGCAGCCGAGCATGGACCCCGCCGTGGGTCGTCACGAGCAGCGCGACTTTCTCCCAGTCATCCTGGCCGCTCGCGCGCTGGAGGCTGCGCAGGCCCGAGGCCCCCAGCGCCACCAGCCGTCCCAGCCCGGTAAAGCCGCGCGTCACCCAGGGCACGCTGTGGCCGTAGGCGGGCGTCTCCTCGCGAGAGGCCGGGTCGAAGACGTAGGCCTCCTCCAGTTCCTGGATGCGTAGCAACGCTGCGCGACCGGCGGCGCAGCTGCCCGCCGCGTCCTCGCCCAAGGCCGACACCAATCCCATGCTGGTGACGGCAAGCCCCTCGGCGGAGAGCAATGGCTCCTGGCGGCGTACCGGGAGCCGAGGGGTGGAGGCCGGGCGCGCACCGCTCGCCCTCCATGGAGTGGACAGAGTCCGGAAGGGGCTCTCCAGGTTCCACTGCCGGGCGGATGCAACCGCCGCGCGGAGCTGGGCGCGCTGGAGGTGGGTAGACGCCCGTGTCTGGATGGGGAAGGCCCCCCGCCCGCGCAGCGCCACCTCCAGGGCCATGGCGTGGCGCCGTCTCAGGGGCACAAGCTCGAAGGATTCGAGCAGCCATGCGCCCCCCAGGGGCTGGCCCAGCAAGTAGCGCCCTTGGGGCTTCAGCCGGTGTTCGGCCTCTTGCCACCAGCGCCGGACTCGGTCGGAATCGGCGCGCGGCAGCGCGGGCGCATGGGGGCGCGGCGCGTCCTCGTCATCCTCGGGCTCGGGGCGTAGGAACACACCCTCCAGGGGGAGCCCGGTGATGGCGCGGAATGCCTCCGCCGCGAGCCCATCCAGCTCCGCGGTATCGAGCAGCTCCAGACAAGCCTCCGCCGCCTCCCTGCGACCGCTGAACCCCAGCGCCCAGAGCGCGTCGGCCTTGGCTCCCGGCCTGCCGAGCTGCTCCAGCAGGAGCCGCACGTTCACGGCCTCTCCGCCCATGGCCAGCAGCAGCATCGCGGTGCGGCTGTGGGCATTCGAGTGGGAGGCGAGCTGCCGGCACTCGGTGAAGGCCGGCTCAAGGCCCAGCGCACTGCCGGTGATGAGCGCCTCGTCACGGACTTCCGAGTGGGAGGAGTCCAGCGCACGAATCACCGGTGCCGACATCACCCGCCCGGGAGCAACTCGCGCCGCGCGCAGGGCCGCGGCAGTGACTTCAGGCGCTGGGTGGGCCAGCAAGGAGGGGAGCGCGGGGCCTGCGTCCGCGTCCCAGAAGGCCAGGACCTCCAGGGCCGTTGCCACGAGCGCCGGGTCGTCCTGTTGGAGCAGCGTCTGGACGGCCGGAACCCAGGCGGGCTCGGCACGGAGCTGCAAGGCGCGCTGGAGGCATGGGCGCAGGTCAGGCCCACCTTCTACGAGCGCATCCATCACCTCGCGCAGCGCGGATGCATCCTCTGGAGGCATGGCGAGCAGCACCAGCGCGGCGACCGTGACGAGCTCTGGATCCCCGCTCGCAAGCGCCGGGGTGATGAGCTCCTTGCGCACGCCATCCCCACCCAGCACCAGCGCGTCGAGGTGCGCCAGGAGCCGACGCTCGTCGACGTCATGCAGCTCGCCGAGGGTCAGCACCGGGGAGTCGAGCGAGGACTCCCACTGGGTCCAGAGAAAGGCCGCCTCATCCAGGTGCCGAGCACAGACGTTCCGCTGGATGTCCGTCAGGGCAGTTTTGGTGGATTCAGTTGATCTGGACATTACCGCCCTTGATGCGGCTGAGCCCCGTAGCGCGCGTTTCGACCTGAAGCCCGCGAATGCTCAGCTGCCCATTCCGGCGCAAGACGATGATCGACTGACCACAGCGCAGAACGATTTCATCCCAGGCCGTGAGCACGACTCGCCGTCCATCAGTAGTGGTCCTTGCAAATGGGGCAGACGGGCTTCTCCGTGCTCCCGCTCATGGCCATGACCGGACCTTGAAAGAGAGGAACGGGGGGCGTGTTCTTGTCATTGTGGAGCATCAGGTCCAGGGCGCGTGCCACGCTTTTACCCTCGAACTGGACGTCAAAGGAGAAGTTGACGAATTCGGCCTTGCCCTTGGTCTTGCTGGAGGCGACGCCACCGCCGGCGGTGCCTGCCTCGTCGCCGGTGCTCGTCTTGAAGTGGGAGTCCTTGACGCACACCGGGTTGCCGGCCACGGACACCCTCTTGGTGCCGTTGTCAGTGTCCGAGGATTGGGCGACATTGGGATAGGGAATGGGCACTGGCCCGGCCGGGCTGGGCGTCTTGCAAACGTCCGGGAAGGCCACGGTGACGCCCCCAGAGTCCTTCGTCACCACGGACATCCTGTTCACACCGGTATTGACAGGCATGGGCTCGACCTCCGCGAGAATGACAGCATACCACACCAGGACCCATGGAAAGGGACCCGGTTCATGGTCGCTTCTCATGCCCTTGGCCATACCCGCCAGCCCCAACACACTCTTGCGCCTGATGCGTCGTGCTCCCCTCCTCCTGCTCAAAGCGCCAGGGAGCGGTCGACGAAATGGGCACGAGCGGCTACATCTGGCGCTCCGGATGCACAGCAAATAGCGGAACGCTGGCTGACCCGTGCCCATCCGCGACTTCGAGCGCTGCCGGAAGTAGCGAAGGCTGACGTGCGACCAGCGCGCTGCCACGTCAGCCTTCCCAGCGTTCAGGGCGTGTACAGCTCCGCCGTTGCGAGCCGAAGGCCGGCGCTCCCCCATCCCCCTGCGATGAGGACCTGCCCATTGGGCAGCAGTGTCGCGGAATGGTCCGAGCGAGGTTCGACCAGGGAGCCGGCAGGGCTCCAGGTGTTCGTGGCCGGGTCGTACAATTGCGGCACCTGTCCCGACACGACGAGCACCTTGCCATCGGGCAGCAGCGTCGCCGTGTGGAGGGCGCGAGTCTCGGCCATGGAGCCGACAGCGCTCCAGGTGCCCGTGGCCGGGTCGTACACCTCCGCCGTCGCGAGGGCGGAGGCGAAGATGTCCAATCCTCCCGTGACGAGCACCCTGCCATCAGGCAGCAGCGTCGCCGTGTGGAAGAAACGAGCTTCGGTCATGGAGCCGGTGGGGCTCCAGGTCCCCGTGGCCGGGTCGTACACCTCCGCCGTCTCCTGAGCGGGGGGACCCGCTCCCCCTGCGACGAGGACCTTGCCATTGGACAGCAGCGTCGCTGTGTGGGCCCACCGCGTTGCGGCCATGGAGCCGGTCTGGCTCCAGGTCCCCGTGGACGGGTCGTACACCTCCACCTTCAGGGGCCCGCCGATATCGCTGATGCCCCCCGCGACGAGGACCCTGCCATCGGGCAGCAGCGTCGCCGTATGGCCGGAGCGACGATCCTCCATGGAGCCAGTGGGGCTCCAGGTGCCCGTGGCCGGGTCGTACACCTCCGCCGTCGCGAGAAAGACGGTGGAATCGAGTCCCCCTACGACGAGGACCTTGCCATCGGGCAGCACCGTCGCCGTGTGCTGCCAACGCGCATCAGCCATGGAGCCGGTCGGGCTCCAGGTCCCCGTGGACGGGTCGTACACCTCCGCCGTCGCGAGGAATTCGGTATCCGTTCGAGTTCCCCCCATGACGAGCACCTTGCCGTCGGGCAGCAGCGCTGCCTGATGGCCGGAGCGAGGACCCTCCAGGGAGCCCGTCAACGCCCAACTCCCCGTACAGGCCGGCAGCCCCGTCACGGTGAAGGTGCGGGTGGCGGTCAGGTGGAAGGCATTGGTGACGGTGGCGGTGATGGAAGGGGGAGTGCTGACACAGGAGGGAGCCGTCCAGGTGATGCGGCTGTGGGAGGCGTCGCTGGCCGGCGTGCCAAGCGCGCCGGTATTGGCCTCCCAGGAGAAGGCGAGGGAGGAACCTTCCGGATCGCTGGCCACCACCTCGTAGGTGAGCTCCTGGCCCGGTGAGGCCGTGTCCGAGGAGCGGTAGGAGCGGATGATGACAGGGTTGAAGTGGTTGGCCGGAGGCGTGTTGCTGACACACAGCGCGACGGTGCCAGTGTTCTGTCCGCCTCGCCCATCGGAGACCGTGACGGTCAGACTGCAGTTGTTACAGGCACCGGCGGGCAGGACCGAAGGCGTGAAGTAAGCCGAGCGGGAGGAGGCCTGGGCCCAGGTGCCGGCACAGGAGGCGCTCCAGGAATAGGAGAGGCTGTCACCGTCCGGGTCGGAAGCCGAGGTGGAGACAGAAGTCGTCTGCCCGACGGCCAGGTACGTGGGGCTGGCACTGAGAGCGGCCACCACGGGGGAACTGTTGAAGGAGATGGACAGGGTCGCATCTCCCTCGCCGCCAGAGGTGACGTTGACAGCCAGCACGACGCTGGAGGACAGGCCGCGCGAGTCCGTCACGGTCAGGGTCAGGGTTTGAATGCCCGTGGAGGCAGGCGCGGTCCATGAAGTGGTGGCAGCCGAGGGAGCGGAGAAAGAGCCCGCGGTCGCGCTCCAGGCGTAGGAGAGGGTATCGCCCGGATTGGGATCATGCGCGGTGGCGGTCAGGGAGATGGAGCCACCCTCGGCCACGGAGGTGGAGGAGGCCACCAGGGAGTCAATGAGGGGAGCCTCGTTGTCGAAGGGAGGCGGAGGGTGGAGCTGCTGAAGCGTGATGGCGACCAGGGTGCTCTGGTTGGCGGTGATGGTGACTCCCGTGGCGGACCCTTCGAAGAGCAGGATGCCGGAGGAGTCGAAGGCCTGGGCCAGGAAGGAGCGATTGGAGCCCGCGGGGATGTTGCCAATGATGCCGCCCCACACGCCGTTGGTAGCAGCCAGGTCCACGGTCACCGTGGGGATGTCCGCCGCGCTCGAGGTGACCGAGACGCGAGCGATGTCGGAGGCGAGGGCCTGGCTGGCGGAGACAGCAAACCGGACCGAGCCGGAATCCCTGGAGGAATCAGAGCAGCCCGCAAGCAGCGACACTGTGAGCGCGAGCATCAACGGAGTGAATGCTTTTTTCATGAGGCAGCCTCCCGCATTGCCAATTCCTCGCAGCAGATTGCTGAAGGATGAGGAAGCCCCTTGCTCCTCGATGACAAAGACGGCGAGGAGTATTGTCAATGGGAGGCGGCTCTGGACATCACCCCAGCAGCTGATGCGCCGTCGCTCGCCAGACGAATGCGGACGCTTGCTTGGGTGCTGTCAGTGGATGGGAAGTCGTGGAGGCAGGCGCGGCCGGTGTGAGATCCTCTAGCGCACGCCGGTGAGGCCGGAATCAGGGAGACAGGGAAGATGGGTTTTGGAAATCGGTCCGCGCTGGGTTCGGTGTTCATCGTGCTCCTGGGCGCGGTCATTCCTCGGGTGCTCAGCGCCGCGCCTCCGGCTCAGGACGGTCTCGAGCTCATGCGCTTCAAGGCGAGCGAAAAGAGCGAAGCGATGTATGTCCTGCGCGCCACAGGCTGCCGCGAGGCGGGCGACACCTGCCGGCTCGAACTCGAGCTGAGCGAAGGGACGGACGGGACGCGCAAGGCGAGGCTGCCCGACGGCATGGCTCACGGGCTCCGGAAGGAATCCCGAGGGACCGCTTCCTCCGGGAGCTGGACCTCGGGCGAGGAGGAGCAGAGCGTCACGACCTCCGTCCAGCCGGTACGGCTGGAGGCCGGCGAGTGGGGACTCCTCGTCACCCAGCAGAGCGGGTTCGAGCATGTCCATCGTCGGCACCGCCTCTACGCGGTCAAGGACGGCGGGGTGACGGAAGCCTGGAACGGGGATGAGAACTTCGCGGGTCCCGAGACCTCCCACGTCGGCCCATACCCGCTGGCGCCGGGATCACCCGTCGAGGGCTTCTACAGGGAGTATGCGTTTCTCTCCGCCGACAAGGAGAGCGGCGAGCCCGACCAGTGGAAGCTCGATGCCTACCGCTGGGATGCCGCTGGACGCAAAGCGGTGAAGGAGTTCCGGCACCGGCCCGAGCGCTACGCGGCCATCATCGGAAGCTTCAAGACAGCCCAGGAGGCGATTGCGTACCGCGACGGCGCGCAGTTGCAGCAGGCCTGCGCGAGCGGGTTCCTGGTGCTCGAAAGCAAGCCATTCAAGCGCCTGACGCCGGGACTGTTCATCGTGACGGGGATCCACC
Organism: Corallococcus sp. CA047B; assembly: GCF_003612065.1. Classification (NCBI taxonomy): domain Bacteria; kingdom Pseudomonadati; phylum Myxococcota; class Myxococcia; order Myxococcales; family Myxococcaceae; genus Corallococcus; species Corallococcus sp. CA047B. The sequence continues at coordinate 2,951 of NZ_RAWD01000051.1, read as the reverse complement.
CGGAAAAGACAGCAGCCGAGGCCGCGCTGAAGAAAACGGGCGCCTGCAATCCGAAAGTCTCGGGCTACGTCAAGGCGCTCTGAGCCAGAAAGGGAGCACGGGCTCAGCCACGGAAACAGTCAGCCACAGGTTCGCCAGTCTCCATGAATGTGAAGCTCATCTGTCATGGTGACCTCTGATGTGTTCAGGCCTTTCTACTGTACCCGCGTCAATCTCCCCTGACACCAGACAAACAGGCTAGGCCAGAAAAGCCTGTTTACCTTCAGGGAGCCACATGCACACCCGAGCCCGTCCAGGGAGCTTCATCCAACGCCTCGCCTCATCCCCTCTGAAGCTGCTGTGGGGCCTCGTCGTCCTGACGGCCTGTGGAGGCCTGGAGCCGGAGGGCTCTGGGAGCCCTGATGGGGTGGCCCAGGAAGCGCAGGCCCTCGCACCGGCCAACGTGCAGGCCTTCTACGCGGAAGCCCGGTGGGGCACCCGCTTCGGCGTCACGGGGCCCTACTACGGCCCCGCGGGCCACCGGGGGCTCGACCTCCCCGCGGGCGCGGGCCAGGCCATCCCCGCCCTCCGCTCGGGCATCGTCCGCCGCGTCCAGTACTCCTCCGTCGTGGGTCACACCATCGCGGTGGAGTCCGCCCCCGGTGACTTCTCCGGGTATGCCCACGTCATCCGGACGCGCTTCGCGGTGGGCGATTCCGTCCAGCAGGGAGACATCATCGCCTATGTGGCGGGCTCCGGAGATGACCATGGCTCGGCGTGGAGCGGGTCCCACCTCCACATGACCCGGGGCACCACGGACCGCTGCGCGTTTGGCGAGAACGTCAGCGACCCCGCGCCGCTCATCCGCAACGTGCTCGGCACCGGCAGCGGCGGAGGCACCGGCAGCGGCGGAGGCTCCGGAGGAATCCAGGTCAGCATCGACGAGGGGAAGGTCCTCCAGCGTGTGGCCCAGCGGGGCGGCTACACGGGCGCGGTGGACGGTGTGCCCGGGGTCAATACCTGGAAGGGCATCCAGACGGTCCTCGCCGGCAAGGGGTTCTACTCCGGCCCCATCGACGGCCTGCCGGGTGAGAACACCTGGAAGGGAGTCCAGCGACTCGCCCAGCTCGGCGGATACACGGGCCCCGTGGATGGCTTCCCGGGTCCGAACACCTACGCGGGGCTCAACACCTGGCTGGCCCAGGACCCCGGGACGCCTCCTCCTTCGGGGATGAGCGGCGTGTATGGGATTGACGTTGGCACGACGCAGCGGGACCTGGATTTCAATGCCATCCGGAGCGCCGGCTACCAGTTCGCCATCGTCAAGGCCGGCGGCTCCAATGTCTCGCCCCTCTACGTCGCGCCCTACTACGCCCAGCAGGTGGCCCGGGCTCGCGCGGCCGGGCTCCTGGTGGGGCATTACTGGATGGCGGGCTCGTACAACCCCTCCGGTGACGCCCAATACTTCGCGGACCACCTGTATGACCACCGCCCAGGCGACCTGCTGGTGCTCGACAACGAGGCCATCGACAACGGCATCTTCTGGAACGACTCCATGACCGCGAGCTTCATGCAGGCAATCAAGACGCGTCTGGGAAAGGCCCCGTTCCTGTACACGTACTCGAGCCTGCTCCAGGCCAACGCCTGGACCCAGACGCGGGCCTTGGGCTCGAAGCTCTGGATTGCCCATTACACGGGCACGCCGGGCAACCCGTCCGTGGGGACGGCCTATCCGACGTGGGAGATCCACCAGTACACGTCGTCCGGAAACCAGAACGGGATTCCCCTCGACCTGAATGTCGCGAAGCTGTCCGCGTTCGCCGGACTGGCCCAGCCCCCGCTGGGCGCGACGCCGCCTCCGCCGACGGCCATCCCCGGAGGGAGCGTGGGCGGAGGAGCCCCCATCATCACCGTCCCGCAGGGAATCATCCTGCAGAAGCTGGCGCGCCGGGGCGGCTCTACCGGCCCCCTCGATGGCATTCCGGGGGCGCAGAGCTGGATGGGCGTCCAGAAGGTCCTGCGCGAGCTGGGTTACTACGCGGGGCCCGCTGACGGCGCCCCGGGCCTCAACACCTTCAAGGGATTGCAGTTGCTGGCCCAGGACGGTGGCTACACGGGCCCCATTGATGGCATCCCCGGGCCCAATACCTACAATGGCATCCAGGCGTACCTGGACGGGTCCTCCGGCCCCGTGCCGCCTGTCACCCAGGCCCAGGGCGTGACGCTGCAACGGATTGCCAGCGCGGGCGGGTATACCGGCGCGGTGGATGGCGTTCCCGGGACGAACACGTGGAAGGGCGTCCAGCAGGACCTCGGTGGCTATGCGTATTCAGGACCCGTGGATGGCGTCATGGGCACCCTGTCGTACGCGGCGCTCCAACGCTTCGCCGCGAAGGGCGGCTACACGGGCCCCACCGACGGTGTCATGGGCACCCAGTCCTGGAAGGGCGTGCAGACCGTGCTGCGGGGCTTCGGGTACACGGGTCCCATTGACGGCGCCATGGGCCCCCAGTCGTACGCGGCGCTCCAGCGGGTGGCGCGCCTGGGCGGGTACATGGGCCCTTCGGATGGAGCCATGGGCGTGAACTCGTGGCGAGGCCTCCAGACCTTCTTGAGCGGCGCCGGGTACACGGGGCCCCTCGACGGAGTTCCCGGAACGAACACCTACAAGGTGCTCCAGTCCCTGGCGCACCGGGGTGGCTACACCGGGCCGCTCGACGGCCTCCCCGGCCCCAACACGTACGCGGGCCTGGCGAACCTCCTGGACTGACGCCAGCTCCCCTGCCCCAGGCCCCCTCCCATCCGCCGGGAGAGCCGTGTGGAAAGACAGACACAGGTTCCGCACCTAGCAGGCTGTTGAGAAACCCCTCCGAGGGATCGACACCCCGCACTGAGGCGTGGTGTCCTCCGCGCCTCGGAGGGAGTGATGCGAGGACGGCCCAAGCAGCAGACGACGCTGTTCAGCCTGAGGA
>NZ_RAWD01000519.1:0-4109 GCF_003612065.1 Corallococcus sp. CA047B | reverse complement strand
GAGCATCCCCCGGGGGGGCGGGGGACACACCGGTGACCTTCGGAACGCACTCCTCGGCGATCCACGCCGCCGTGAGCGGCTCCCGGCGGAGCAGCCGGCGACCGACGGGCACCAGCTGCTCGCCAATCAGGATGCCCAGCAGCCCCGCCAGCGCGACGAGGGGCGGCGCCGGGGAGCGGACACCGAGCAGGCCGTAGAGGAGGCCCATCAGCGCCCCCGCGGCGAGCGACACCAGATAGATTTTCATGGCCGGAAGACGGACGGTCAGTGACCGCCCTCGCCACCGCCGAACATCGTCTTCGCGTAGAGCAGGCCGAGCCCGTAGGCGCCGCCCGACTCCTTCGCCAGGTTCACGACGGCGTCGTACGTCTTGCTCCGGGCCCAGTCGCGCTGCAGCTCAAGGAGGTACTGGAGCGACGTCATGGGCCGGACGCCCGCCTGGATCATCCGCGCCATCGCCCGCTCGTGCGCCTCCGTGGAGACGTCACCACACGCGTCGGCGATGACATAGACCTCGAAGCCCTGGTCCAGCGCGGACAGCGCGGGACCGACGATGCACACCGACGTCCAGAGGCCCGCCAGCACGATGCGCGACTTGCCGATGGCGTTGACCCGCTCCGCGATGCGGGGGTCCTCCCAGGTGTTCATCGAGGTGCGGTCGATGGCCACCTCCTCCGGGAACGCCTCCTTGATCTCCGTGAACATCGGGCCGGAGAAGGACTTCTCCGCGACGGTCGTCAGGATGGTGGACACGTTGAACACCCGCGCCGCGCCAGAGATGAGCGACACGTGGGTGCGCAGCTGGTTCGCGTGGATGGAGTGCGTCGCGAACGCCATCTGCGGCTGGAAGTCGATGAGGATGAGCGTGTGGTCGCTGGGGGTGAGAAGCGTCTTGCCAGGAGCTGCGGTCGCGGTGGCCATGAGGGGTGCCCTTCTTCCGTGGAAGGGCGACACCCTCTCTTTTTCAAGACACATCCACAATCAGCAAATGGCAGATGATTTGTATCAATTGGGGAGATGGCACGAAAGACAGACAAGCCTTCGCACCCTCCCTGACCCACACTCAGCGCGTGGTGGCCGGAATCACACCCTGGCTGTAGTTGTCGCACAGGGCCAGGTACTCGTCGCTGTCAATGGCGAGCGCGGAGACCCGCTGCTTCTTCACCTTGGGCTTCGCCAGGGTGGTCTTGATCTGCACCATCTTCAGGATGGGGATGCCCATGTAGCTCTGGTCGACGTAGAGGTTCTCCTTCATCTCGTCCCAGGCGATGAGCACGCCGTCATTGAAGCGGATGCCGTCCCGGCCAATCAACAGCGCGGGCTTGTCCAGGCTGCCCAGGCCCTTGACGCAGTTGAAGAACATCCAGCCCGCGGCCAGCGTGACGAAGCCGAAGAAGGCCATCGCGCCCGTCTCCCCCAGCGACCGGTAGGTGAGCGCCCCGAAGAAGGCGAGCGCCAGCGCCCAGATGACCGCGCCCGCGATGAGCTTGAGGCGCGAGTTGTAGACCGCGTGCGGCTGTTCGGCTTTCTTCTTCGTCTGGGGGTTGCGGTAGATTTCCATGAGGTGATGCCCGGTGTTGGGGGTGAGGTCAGCCGGCCAGGCGGTCTGACAGGTAGGCCAGCAGCACTGGCGCGTTGGGAATCTTCGCTTCGTCGATCTTCCGGGGCTTGCCCTGCGCGACGATGACCAGCTCGCGGGTCGATACGCCGGTGTCGAACTCATCCTGGACGCGGATGCTCTCGATCTCCTCCCAGCGCATCCGCCGGCCCTTGTGCGTCAACCCCGCGTCGTCCAGGGTCAGCGGCCCGAAGCGCACCGGCTGTCCGTCGGCGACCTGCTGGTGCACGCGCTCCAGCAGCTCCGGCACGACGTGCTCCATCACCGACTGGTGCAGCGCCTCCGCGTCGCTCCACAGGTTCAGCCGCAGCTTGTAGCTGCCGCCCCGGTGCCGCAGGACGATGCGGTCGTGGTTCTGGATTTCGAGCACCGACTCCACGTCCCGCCAGGCGATGTGGACGGCGCCCGCGCGCAGGCCCTGGTCGTCCAGAGACAGGGAGTGCGGCGCGCGCATCCAGACAAAGAGGTCACTGGCCCGCCAGCCGATGAGGTAGATGCCACAGGGCAGGCCGAACAGCAGGATGAAGAACCCCATGTTGCCGCGCAGCAGGCTGACCACCATGTCCAGCGGCAGCAGGTGCACCCCCGCCGGGGCCAGGAGCATCGCCACGACCAGGTAGCTCAGCACCAGGCCCGCGAAGAACCAGTAGAGGACGGGCGTGGGGAAGACCAACGAGTGCGTGCGTTTCACCGAAGCCTCCAGACGGGCCGGGGATGGGCCGGGGTCGGGGCTTCGTGAGCCACAGCGACGCGTCCGCACGTCTATAAACAATCGCATGTGTCAGCGCGATGTCTTTCGTCCGGTTCGCGACTTCTCACGGGCTGAGACCGTCTATGTTTGTTCTTCGCGGAGTTCCGTTATTCCTAACGGCACCGGGAAGCAGGCGTGCGCCGCGAATCATCCCCCCGAAAGGTGGGACTTCTCGGCTAGGGTCCCCCCATGTCCAACGACTTCGAACCCATCGACTCCAAGCGCGCGAACGAGCTTCTTGCGGACATCCTCGCGACCCCCTTCGATGAGGACGACGATCAGCTCCAGTTCGTGCTCCACCGGGGGAACCTCGCGATGCCGGGCGACTTCCAGCTCGACAGCAACGAGGTCGTCATCGTGAACGGGGACATGGCGGTCGCCGGCTGCCTGGCGGACTCGTTCGAGAACGAGGACGATTTCTCGAAGCTCTACGTCCTGGGAAACCTGCGCGCGCGGGACATGGTCTGCGGCTCGGAGGTGCACGTCACGGGGAACCTGGAGGTGGCGCACGTGCTGTACGCCAACTCGTTCGACCAGGACACCCTGCACGTGGGCGGGACGCTGAGCGCGAAGATCCTCATCGAGGAAGGCCACCAGGTGGAGTTCGGCGCACTCGCGGTGGAAACCCTCATCACGGACGATGAGACCTGGCGGGAGGTCAAGGCGGATACCCAGGTCGGCGACTACGGGAAGACCCTCAAGCCGCACCTCGTCGGCAAGGGCGGCCGCTTCATCCTGAGCGAGGCCCTCCACAAGGACCTGCAGGAAGGACTCTCCGTCCTGCGCTGACCCGATTCACGAAGGCCTCGCGGGGCGGTCCCAGGCCTGGAGCGAGTGGACGAGCCCGCAGGCCTCCATCCCCCGGAGGCTCAGCCACCCCAGGTCCAGTTCCTCCGGCCGCATCCCCATCCGCGCCGAGTGGGCGAACGCGTGGTGGTTGTTGTGGAAGCCCTCGCCAAACGACAGCACGCCCAGAAGCCAGACATTCGTGCCGCTCTCCGTGGTGCCCGGGATGACGTGCCGTTTCTCACCCCAGACATGCGCGGCGTAGCCCACGAACCAGTGCCCCAGGATGCCGCCCGCGGTCCGGGCGCAGACAAAGACAGCCACCGCGCCCGGCCCACCCACCGCGAAGGTCACCGCCGCCAGCGCGAGCACGTGCAGGGGCCACGTCCCCTCCAGGAATCGCAGCCACCGGTCCTCGAAGAGGCCCGGAGGCAGCCGCGAAAGGGCGCGGTCATCCGCCGCGTCGAAGCGCAGGTGCAGGTTCCACACGAAGTCGCGCCACACCGAATGCCGGTACGCGAAGTACGGCGGACAGTCCTCCTGGTTCTGCCAGTGGTCGCGCACCGCGTGCAGCCGCGCCCACGACAACGGCCCGCCCAGGCCGCTCAGGACGAAGAGGTAGAGCAGCGCCCCGCCCACCACCGGGCTTGCCTTGAAGGTGCGGTGGATGACGCCGCGGTGCAGCCCCACCGAGTGGCCCAGGCACAGCGTCAGGAAGGCCATCACCAGGGACGCCGTGAGCGTCGCGGGCGTCACGGCGGGGATCCCGAAGACGAGGCCGGGCACCAGCATGGCCCAGAGCCAGAGGCTCTTGAACGCGTCGAACCGGACCCGCCCCACCGACGGGGGCACCAGCGGGCGCCCCGACACGGCTGCTGCTGCTTCGGTCAACATGGGGATGCTGCCTTTCGTCGTCCCACAAGGACGCACTTCGGCGCTCCATGACCACGCTGA